>JAACZQ010000004.1 GCA_009996675.1 Chitinophagaceae bacterium | reverse complement strand
TTTACATTGTAGATGGTATACAGATCGCAGCTACTGATTTTGCCTTGCTGAACCCCAATGATATTGAAAACGTATCGGTATTGAAAGATGCCGTTGCTGCTTCTATGTATGGTTCCCGTGGTGGTAATGGTGTGATTGTGGTAAGTACCAAGCGTGGTCGCGCCGGTAAACCCAATCTGGAAATTGATGCCTATACCGGATGGTCGGTTTTCCCGGATTTCCGCGATTTTAAACTGATGACTGCCAACCAGAAAATTGATTACGAACTGAGAAGAGGTGGTACTTCACTTTCTTTCTATTCTGCCGCAGAAATTGATTCTATGCGGAAGATCAATACCGACTGGTCCAAAAAACTTACCCGTACCGGTCGTACCTACAGCGTGAATGCTGCTGCTTCCGGCGGTAGTGAAAAAACCCGCTACTATGCTTCAATGAACTATTATAAGCAGGACGGAACTTTTATAAATACTGGTTTCGACCGTTTGGTGGGCCGTATTAACCTGTCGCAGGATGTTGACAATTTCACCTTCGGTGCCAATATCACCGGAACCTACTCCATGTACAATAATACTTCGGAGATCAATGCGGGTATCAATGCTCCTTTGAATGCCTTGCAGTGGGCCAATCCTTACGAACAGGAATTTGTACCAGGTTCTTATAATGCAGCCGGAAACTTTATTGCCGGCGGCAGCAACCTGGCCCGTCCCCGCATTACAGAAACCGGTCAGCCGATTGGTACCACTGAAATGGCCTGGAACTGGAATAAGGACAAGCAGGTTCGTATCGTGGCTTCCGGTAATGCGGAATACCGTTTTCCGTTCCTGAAAGGACTTTCTGCCAAAGTAGTATATGGTATTGACTATAACCAGGATGAGATTCAGGCCTTTGTTGATCGCAGAACCTATACTGCGGGTACCAACCCTCGTCCGCTCTCCGGTGCCAATGCCAATTTCCGGACCAGCTCATTTGCCCGTGATTACACTACTACCCAGCGTGTAACCAATACCAACTCTCTGAACTTCAACCGTAAGTTCGATGATCATAGTATTGACGTGGGTGTTTATTATGAATATATTGAACAAAAGAACACGAATTTCGGAAGCACAGTATTCCTGTTACAGACGCCGCTGCAGAATGAGTCAGGTGCTACAGTTAACGCCGATCTGCTGCCCCGTATCCGTGGTGGTGCCAGCGAAGGCCGTTTACAGTCTTATTTTGCACTGGCCACTTATGGTTACAAAAACCGTTATTTCGTGAATGCCAACTTCCGTCGCGATGGTTCTTCCCGCTTCGGTGCTGATAAGCGTTATGCCAATTTCGGTGGTATTGGTATCAGCTGGGTTGCCCTGGATGAGTCTTTCCTGCAATCCTGGAAAAACGTTTTCTCTGATCTGAAATTCAAAGCCAGTTATGGTACCGTAGGTAGCCAGGAAGGTATTGGCTTCTATGAGTCGCAGGGTATTATTGGTGCCCGTTTGTACAATGCAACAGCGGGTTTGAACCAAACCAGTATTGCCAATCCGGATTTACAGTGGGAAAACCGTAAGAAATTTAATGTAGGTATTGATTATGCGTTGTTCAATGGCCGTTTATATGGTTCATTGGAATACTACCGTGAAACAACCGATAATTTATTCCTGCCCCGCGAACTGTCCCGCACCACAGGTTTCAATACTTTGTCAGTGAACATTGGTAGCGTGCGCAACAGCGGTATTGAATATTCCATCAGTGGAGATGTGATTCGTAAGCGTGACCTGAAGTTGACCCTGAATGCCAATATCACTTATAACAAGAACGAAGTAGTTCGTCTGGCTGATAAGGATAGTGTGATTTCAGGTTTCATCATCCGTGCTATCGGAAAACCCATCAGTTCCATTTACCTGGTTGACTATGTGGGTGTAAATCCTGCAAATGGTGAAGCACAATACCGTAAGCGCGATGGTACTATCACAGAAACATTCAGCCTGGCTGATCGTAAAATTCAGGGTACATCAGATCCCAAATTCTTTGGTGGTTTTGGCTTCAACCTGAACTATAAAGGATTGGCATTAAGTGCACAGTTCTCTTATATGCTGGGAACCCGCGTGTATAATAACGAGCGTGCCAACCTGGAAAATCCGGATTACTACTATGATAACGTAAACTCCGACCTGTTGAAAGAGTGGCAGAAAAATGGTGACATCACCAAAATCCCTTCTCCCAACAGTATTTTCCAGTATGAGACTACCCGTTTCCTGGAGAACAACTCTTTCCTGCGTTTGCGCAACGTAGCTATCAGCTACACAGTACCTACCAAAATAACCAGCAAGTTGAAGATGAGCGGAATTACAGCCTATGTATCCGGTACGAATCTTTGGACACTTACCGGTTACCGCGGACGTGATCCGGAATTCCCCGGCGCTTCTGTAACGGGTGCGCAATACCCTGCACTGAGAACCATACAGGCAGGCCTGCGTTTGAATTTCTAATCTGATAACTACTGAAAAAGAATGACAATGAAAACTTTAAAAAGATATACGACCTACAGTATCCTGGCTGCTTCACTGGCACTGGGCGCCTGTAACAAGGATCTGAATACCACACCGCCTTACCAGCTTACTACCGGTAATGCATTCAAATCGCTGGATGATTATAACCAGCAACTGAATGGTGTATATGGAGCCGGCTTTGCTGCTGCCAACTATTATAACAGCTTTCTGGGTTGCACTGCAGACGTGCTGAGCGATGATTTATATGAAACCATTGAGTCGCTGGTTAACTACCAGCGTGTAGCCAACTGGGAGTTTTTATCCAATGATGGCTATATGGCTGGTGTATGGTTAACTCCCTACAACACAATTCTGCAGGCCAATGTAATCATCAATGGTATTGACCAGTTTAAGTCTGAAAACGAGAAAAAGTACAATCGTATTCTCGGACAGGCGCTGGCTTCCAGAGCGATTGCTCATTTCGACCTGTTGAAAGCACATGCCGATAACCTCGATCGTAATTCAACCGATCCCGGTGTGGCCATCAAAACCAATACCAATATCGAATTCCCGGCTCGTAATACCGTGAAGGAAGTATATGATGCCATCTACGCCGACCTCAACAAAGCTATTTCCCTGCTGGGTGATGTAGATGCGGCGATTAACACTGCCAGTAACCGTTCCGGCCTGGATATTTGGGGCGCCCGTGCAGCTTTTGCCCGTGTAGCACTCTATGCGAAAGACTATGCAACAGCGGTAACACAATCTACAGCTGTGATCAACCAGTTCCCGCTGGCATCCCGTGCCAATTTCCCCGGTATCTGGAACGATGCAAACGTAAGCGAAGTGATCTGGTCTATTAAAAACCTCTCTGGTGATCCCGGAAGTCCATTCCCCAGCAACGAAGTCATGTCGTATCGCTTCAACCGCAATACGTTTGGTGTAACACCAGCTTTGTTGAACAGTTATGATCAGGCAAATGATATCCGTTTCAGTACTTATTTCTTCATCCGGAATACTTCTGCAGGCGGAACCATTAATAACTACGCAGTGCAGAAATTCCGTGGAAAAGGCGCTGCATCTGATAACCTGGTTGATTTTAAAGTGTTCCGCACAGGTGAAATGTACCTGATTCGCGCAGAAGCCAATGCCCGTTTGGGTGGTGCTAATGAAGTGGCAGCTAATGCCGATCTGAATGCATTGCGTACCGCACGTATCAATGGCTGGGTGGCTGGTGTATATACCGGTGCAACACTGCTGAATGAAATTGCATTGGAGCGTCGCCGTGAACTGGCTGTGGAAGGCCATCGCTGGTTTGACCTGAAACGGACAACCCGTGTGCTGAACCGTTCTATCGCAGGTACCGGCAATCCCAATGCACAGGTTAAAACAACCCTGGCTACCAACAGTACCAAATGGGTATGGCCAATTCCTGAAGCAGAGGTTAATGCGAATAAAGCCATGGTTCAGAATCCCGGATATTAACGAATAAAATTATCTGAAACCACTTTTACAAGGTCTGTCCGATTCGGGCAGACCTTTTTTGCTGTCTTTAACAAGAAAATGCAGCGCCGGAGATACTTTTTATGGTCTTTCTACGTATATGTGTGTGAATATTCAATGAAATCTGGAACAGATAAAACATTGAATTTCATTATGCAATAACTTTAAGCATTAGGTTCCATATCCCCCCATGAAGAGCCGGTTGAAGTATATAGCCAGTATCCGTATGTCAATTCCTTTTGCCAAAAAGGGGTTGTGGGTGCTGCTATTAATACTGTTTACAATTCCACTTACTGTCTTAGCTGATTCAAATGAAGGCAGTACAAAATCAGACTCAACCGCTATAATAGAAATAAAAGCAACGTTAACCAACGCTTACTACAAAAAAGCTAACAATTCAATTTCGCCATTTGCACTTTCTGCAACGATCAGTGGGACTACTACAGTGTGTAGGAATGGTGTTGCAAATATTACATTTACTGGTTCAGGAGGAACCGCACCTTATACTTTTCTATATCTTCTTAACGGGCTAGTGACTAGCTCATCAACAACAGCATCCTCTTCAACAGTGGACGTTGCGGTTAATACATCTTCGACCTCTCAAAATTTTACACTTCTTTCCGTTAAAGACATTGCTGATGTTTATGAAGCTGTCTCAGGTTTACCAAGTGCAACTGTGACAGTTGTTAACCCTACAGCTACCATTTCAGGTGGACCTTTAACTGTTTGTAACAATGCAGTTGCACAAAATCTTACTGTCACATTCTCTGGCGGTACGGCACCGTATACACTAACTTATTCTATCAATGGAGTAAATCAGATACCTGTTTCTTCGGCTTCGGGTACGACAACCATTCCAGTGCAAACAAGTTCTGTAGGAACGTTTACGTATGCATTGGTTTCTGTTCAGGAAAGTTCTTTGCTATGTACAAATGCAACACTTACTTCCAATACTTCTGTTACCGTTAACCCCCTACCCACAGCCACCATCACCGCATCTACATTAACCAGTTGCACCAACCTCACTGCACCAACGGTTACCATTACCGGTACCGGTGGTACATTTCCGCTTACAGTTACCTATCGCGTTAATGTAAACGGTGTAACCGGATCAACACAATATGTGCAGACAGATATTACCGGAGTGGCAACTTTATCGGTACTCACGGCTACCGCTACTTATCAATATGAACTGATTTCTTTACAGGAAAGCAGTAGTACTGCTTGTGTGAATGCTTCAACAGCCTCCGTAACCATTGTGGTAAACCCGGTTCCGGATATCAGTAATCCAAATCCGTTTTCTCCGGAAGTATGTAGGGGAACCACTTCTTTTAATGTTACATTCGACGCTGCCAACAGCCCCGATCAATATAAACTTGTCTGGGGGGCACTGGCAACCGGACAGGGTTTTACAGATGTGCCTTATGCGGCCAATAATTTTACCGTAGCTGCCGGAAAGGGAACGGTTAGTTTTGCTGTGCCTGCAGCTGCTGCTGCCAACACCTATACCGGAACTATTTATTTCCGGAATTCCGCAACCGGTTGCGAATATTCCAATACATCTGCTATGCAGGTAAAAGACCTGCCCATTGCAGGTATTACAGGCGGACTCACGGTTTGTCAGTTTGCAACACATCCGGCACTCACACTAACTGCTTCTGGTGGTACCAATCCCTTTACCGTCACTTATGCCATCAATGGCACACCTCAAACACCGGTAAGTATTCCGGTGGGTTCTAGCAGTATTGCTGTGTCTACAAACCTTACCGGTACCAATACTTATTCATTGATTTCGGTGCAGGAAAGCAGTACTACGGGATGTATTAATAGCAGCCTGGCTTCAATAACCATCGTAACTATCAATCCAACACCCATTATCAATACCATTCCGACACCGGAAATTTGTGCAGGGTTAACCAGTGTGAATGCCAGTTTTGGTACGAGTAATGATGCCGCTACTTATTCGCTTGCCTGGGTATCTGCACCAATCGGGGCGTCCAATATTTCAACTACCAGCTTTAGTCCGACCACTGCAAACATCCCCATAAGCGTTTCTTCAACAGCGCTGGCCGGTACCTATTCAGCTACAGTAACGTTTGCTTCTTCATTAGGCTGTACGGCTTCGGCAGATTTTAATCTAAACATCAACGCATTACCCACTGTGGTTACAGTAGCCCCAGCTGCTGTTTGCTCGCCATTGACAATTGATTTAACGGCTCCCGGTATAACTTCTGCAGGCAGTACAGCAGGCTTATCGTATACGCAATGGACGGATGTGGCAGCGACCAGCGCTTTATCAAATGCCAATGCTGTTGCTTCGAGTGGCACTTATTATATTAAAGGAACAATCCCCTCAACGGGTTGTTCGGCGGTTGCTGCTGTTGTTGCAACAATTAATCCTTTGCCCACCGTGGTTGCAGTAAACCCAGCTGCTGTTTGCTCGCCACTAACAATTGATTTAACGGCTCCCGGTATAACTTCTGCTGGCAGTACAGCAGGCTTGTCATACACGCAATGGACGGATGTGGCAGCGACCAGCGCTTTATCAAATGCCAATGCTGTTGCTTCAAGTGGTACTTATTATATTAAAGGAACAATCCCTTCAACGGGTTGTTCAGCGGTTGCTGCTGTTGTTGCAACAATTAATCCTTTACCCACGGTGGTTGCAGCAAACCCAGCTGCTGTTTGCTCGCCATTGACAATTGATTTAACGGCTCCCGGTATAACTTCTGCAGGCAGTACAGCAGGCTTGTCGTATACGCAATGGACGGATGTAGCAGCGACCAGCGCTTTATCAAATGCCAATGCTGTTGCTTCGAGTGGTACTTATTATATTAAAGGAACAATCCCTTCAACGGGTTGTTCAGCGGTTGCTGCTGTTGTTGCAACAATTAATCCTTTACCCACGGTGGTTGCAGCAAACCCAGCTGCTGTTTGCTCGCCATTGACAATTGATTTAACGGCTCCCGGTATAACTTCTGCAGGCAGTACAGCAGGCTTGTCGTATACGCAATGGACGGATGTAGCAGCGACCAGCGCTTTATCAAATGCCAATGCTGTTGCTTCGAGTGGTACTTATTATATTAAAGGAACAATCCCTTCAACGGGTTGTTCGGCGGTTGCTGCTGTTGTTGCAACCATTAATCCTTTGCCCACCGTGGTTACGGTAGCCCCAGCTGCTGTTTGCTCACCACTAACAATTGATTTAACGGCTCCCGGTATAACTTCTGCCGGTAGTACAGCAGGCTTATCGTATACGCAATGGACGGATGTGGCAGCGACCAGCGCTTTGTCAAATGCCAATGCTGTTGCTTCGAGTGGCACTTATTATATTAAAGGAACAATCCCCTCAACGGGTTGTTCGGCGGTTGCTGCTGTTGTTGCAACAATTAATCCTTTGCCCACCGTGGTTGCAGTAAACCCAGCTGCTGTTTGCTCGCCACTAACAATTGATTTAACGGCTCCCGGTATAACTTCTGCTGGCAGTACAGCAGGCTTGTCATACACGCAATGGACGGATATCGGTGCAACTGTTGCATTGACAAATCCATCCTTGGTTAGTGCCAGTGGAACTTATTATATTAAAGGGACAATTCCTGCTACGGGCTGTTCTGTCATAGCACCAGTTGTTGCTACGATCAACGCTTTACCTACACCTTCAATTACTGCGAGCGGTCCTTTGAGTTTTTGTGCGGGCAATAGTGTGAATCTTACTGCCAGCGGCGGTGTAAGTTATGCCTGGGCAGGTGGTCCGAACACAGCTGCTTATGCAAATATAACCACGGGTAATACATATAGTGTTACGGTGACCAACGCAGCTGGTTGTACGGCCGTGACTTCAACAACCGTTACAGTGAATGCACTGCCAACGCCAACAATCAGTGCGAGTGGTCCTTTGAGTTTTTGTGCTGGTAATAGTGTGGATCTTACTGCGAGTGGCGGTGTAAGTTATGCCTGGTCAGGTGGTCCGAATACGGCTACTTATGCAAATATCAGCACGGGTAATACATATAGTGTTACGGTGACCAATGCAGCGGGTTGTACTGCCGTGACTTCAACAACCGTTACAGTGAATGCACTGCCAACGCCAACAATCAGTGCGAGTGGTCCTTTGAGTTTTTGTGCGGGTAATAGTGTGAATCTTACTGCCAGCGGCGGTGTAAGTTATGCCTGGGCTGGTGGTCCGAGTACGGCTGCTTATGCCAATATCACTACGGGTAATACTTATAGTGTTACGGTGACCAACGCCGCGGGTTGTACTGCCGTGACTTCAACAACCGTTACAGTGAAAGCACTGCCAACGCCAACAATCAGTGCGAGTGGTCCCTTGAGTTTTTGTGCGGGTAATAGTGTGGATCTTACTGCGAGTGGCGGTGTAAGTTATGCCTGGGCAGGTGGTCCGAATACGGCTGCTTATGCAAATATCACCACGGGTAATACATATAGTGTTACGGTAACGAATGCCGCAGGTTGTACGGCGATGACGTCTACAACTGTTACGGTGAACCCACTGCCCAATCTGCAGGTTAATACACCCGCTGCTGTATGCTCACCCGGGGTTGTTAATCTTACCCTGCCTGCTGTTACCAGTGGCAGCACAATTTCCGGTACGACATATACTTATTATACCAATGCTGCTGCAACGCAGGTATTACAGGCTCCAACAGCTGTAGGAAGTACCGGGACTTATTACATTAAATCAACTTTTACGGCAACTGGTTGTGCTGTTGTAAAAGCAATAACTGTTACCATTACGCCACAGGCGTCTATAACAATTAATACTCCTGCTGCGGTTTGTGCGCCATCAACAGTTAACCTTACTGCTGCTGCTATTACGGCTGGTAGTGAACCTGGATTAACTTTTGCTTATTACACAGATGCTGCTGCACAGCATAGTTTAGCCAATCCTGCAGCGGTAGCTGGCAGTGGTATTTATTATATCAAAGGAACACCGGTGAGTGGTTGTTCTGCAATTGTTCCGGTGGCTTTAACCATTAATCCCCTACCACAGCTGGTGGTGAATAATCCCGCTGCGGTATGCGCACCTGCAATTGTTAGCCTGACGGACGCCGCTGTTACGAATGGAAGTGAAACCAACCTCCGCTTCAGTTATTTTTCCGATGCATCGGCCAGTCAGCCTATAGCAAGGCCATCTGCCATAACCGGGAGTGGTACTTACTATATTAAAGCGGAACAAACGATTACCGGTTGTACACGTATAGGCCAGGCAACTGTAACGATTAATCCGGAGCCATCCGGACAATTATTAACACCTGCGGTTACCTATATCTGTGAGGGTAGTTTTTTAACCCTGAATGCATCCGGTGCGCAAAGCTATCAATGGTTATTGAATCAACAACCCGTTGCAGGTGCAACAGGAGACAGCTACCAGGCTACACAGGCCGGGGAGTATACAGTGCAGTTCAGGTCGGGATCCTGTGTGAAAGTAGCAGGTAATCCAATCAAACTGGAAATGCTGAGTAAGCCAGATGTGAACTTTTCTATTGTTAATGCCTGTGCCGGTACTGCCACGCAATTCAATAACCAGTCACAGACAGCCAATTCCGGCGGAATCAACTGGTTATGGGATTTTGGTGATGGCACCGGCTCCAATCAGGTTTCGGCTACGCATATTTACCAGGCAGCGGGTAATTATATTGTAACACTTACAGCTTCTAACCCAACCTGTAATATGCTGGTGAATAAAACAATCGGCTATACTGTTCCGGCAGCTGTTCCGGCCATACGTTACGCTGATAAAGAAGTGCTGTCGGGTGTTTCTTTTGTAGTTTCTGCCCGTTCTATTGGTGTGCAATATTTGTGGCAACCGGTAACCGGTATTAATAATAGTACACTGGCCAGCCCAACGTTTACGGTAACACAGGATACGCGCTATACGGTATCTATTACTTCAGACAAGGGTTGTAATACGGTGGATACGCTCATGGTTAAAGTAATTAAAGGGGCAGAAATTTATGTTCCACAAGGATTTACACCCAACGGCGATGGGCAAAATGATCGCTTATTCCCTATTCTGGTAGGTATACAGGAGTTGAAGTATTTCAAAGTATTTAACCGCTGGGGTAACCTGGTGTTTCAAACCAAACAGGGGGGTGAACGCAGTGGTTGGGATGGAACTGTGGCCGGATCGCAGCAGATGTCGGGATCCTATACCTGGATTGCGGAAGGATTAGATATAACCGGTTCGGTTGTTCGAAGAACAGGAACTGTATTGTTGATTCGATAATGCCAAATGATGCGTCCATTGCGGAATTATATATTGATTTGTTTTTTGTGCCTGACTCGATTGCTCAGCGCACAGGATCCGCATTTTTCCCAATATTTCAGTTCGCCATTGACTTTCAATCCGGCATTCACAGGTTTTTTTGATGGTACAGATCGTTTAGCTGTGAATTACAGGAGCCAGTGGGCCAATGTGAGTACCCCTTATGTAACCGGAACGGTTTCCTTCGATACACGGATCATGCGACAAAAAATTGCCGTGAATGACCGCTGGGGTTTGGGTGTAATGGGTTTATACGACCAGGCGGGTGGCGGCATTTACAAAAACAGCTATCTCGCTGTTTCAACCGGATTTCATAAGGGACTCGATGCAGAGGGAAATCAAAGCATTGGTATGGGCGTTCAGGTGGTAATGGCGCGCAATATGGTAGACTTTGGTAAAATAAGTTTTAGTAATCAGTTTACCAGTAACGGATTTGATCTCTCTGTTCCCAGCGGTGAAACCATTTTGAACCGAACGAATAATTATTTTGATGTAAACGCGGGCCTGGTTTATCAATACCGCGATGAGGATGGCAATAGCTATGGATTCGGAGCCAGTATTTATCATTTGCTTGCACCCAAACATAGTTTTTTCAATGGCGGGAATAATAACCTGCCCCGGCGGTATACCGTTCACGCAGGTGCGCGATTAAATACTGGTGTACAGGACCAGGTATTTATTGGCTTACATGTGATGCAGCAGGCCGGTAATACCATGGCCAGTATTGGCGCTGCATATGGATTTGGCCTTTCCGGAACAGATGCCTATCTCTATACCGGTTTGTGGCTCCGGGCGAACGATGCACTGTATCCATACCTGGGTTTGCAAACACAACAATATAATATCGGGCTGAGTTATGACCTCACCCATTCCGATCTTCGAAAAGCGAATGGTTTTACCGGCAGTAGCGAAGTGTCTTTTCAGTATTTCTTTAACCGGAATAAACCCAGGGGAATACCCTGTTTCTTTTAGACTGTCCGGATTTTCTGCAAAACCATCAGGCTGATCCTGGTTTCACCCAAATCCTCTGCTACCCCAATCTCTTCCTGGTATATACAGTAAGGCTGGAGTTTTTCAATAAAGGCTTTCGCCATCAACCGTTGGGGGCTGGTGAGTATAATGGTGGTTTGCATTTGCAGAAAAGTATGGATCATCTTTTCAAGTGCTGGAAATGCTTCCGGGGCATAATTGATATCACTCAGCAAAAGAACATCGTAATTCAAGTTTTTTGGGATGGCTTGCCAGTCCAGTATTCCCGTTGTGATATTGGCAATTGCGTTCACACGGATACTTTCATTGATATAATCCAATGGATCCTGCTGGTAATCGGTACAAATAACGGTGCTGGCATAACGGGAAGCAAAAAGAGAGGGCAGCCCGAGACCGGCAGCTATTTCCAGCAGTTTTTTATCCCGTATCCAATGGGGTTGCTTTTCCAGAAACAGGCACAGCGCATAAGCGGAGGCCCATATTTTGCCCCAATAAGGAAATACAGATAACTGACCAGCTTCCCAACGTTTCTTTAATTGTTCCGGATCTGGGTATGCGAGCTGGAAACCAGGGCTCTTGTTGATGCTGATCGTTCTGTATTGGGATAAATCCATGCTGCAAACATACGTTCAGCATGGCAGAATAGGATGCGATCAGGGATTGAGCCACCGGCCCAGGTAATATAAAAAGGAACGATTGTCCTGATACATGTCTACTTTGAAGCGGATGCCATTTTTTTCCAGCAGCCTTGTGAGGGTTAGTCCGGTTGCATATACATATTGCTTACCCATGCTGTTTAAAAAGGAGTCGCTTTTGATATCATAATTCCGGTAGTATTCCGGATGATAGTACCCGGTTAAATCCTGCAGATCCTGATCTGCCGGCATTGTACTTGCGGTTCTTTTTAAACAGAATTCCATATAACGGGCAACTCCTTCACTCCGCTCCAGCATGTCTTCCAGTTCCCGAATATCAACGCCCAGCTCTGTGTTAACACGGGTATACCGGGCCTGACGATGATCCAGGAACTGCTGTGCATATAGTCGTGTGCTGTCTGGGTCTTTTGTTTCAACGGCACGGATCAGGGATTGATATTCTTGACGAATACTGCTGTCATACCAGGGGTGATCGGCGCGCAAGGTAAGCAGGGTATCTCGGTGCATGAGACGCTGACTGTTATTCTGGCAATTTCGGAAAGCATTAAAAGATGTCTGGTATTGGTGAAAGCTTTCATGCAGGACCATCCCCAACCATTCCTCTACCTGCTGAATTTTAGGGACCATTTGTACGGCAGTGGCGAAACAACTTACATGGGCTACCGGATTTTTGAAATGCAGCAAACTACTGTCTGTTTCATCATAATCCACCTGCATTTGAAAACTGCTGGTATCTACGGCCATATCCAGTTGCTGGAATACCAATGCCCCGGATAATCTGCTTTCTCCCTTGATGATAAGTTTTTGCAGTAGTGCCTCATTGGCTCCAATTACATACGTAGCATTGGTATCATGGTATATAAGCGGACCAAAAAGTGGTTTATCATTAAAGCCTGGCCAGTGTGCAGCAGCAGTGGCAGATTTATATCGCTGGAAATGGGTAAGCCATTTGCTTATATCCTGGGCTGATGCCTTAAACAACAGGCCATAACAAGCAATTACAACTAATATAAATGATCTGAAGATAGACATAGGACTTAACTGTGCTGCAGCGCAAAGCTGTAGGCCTGATTCCTGTTAGCAGGATTACTGTTGAATAAATAACCGGCGTCTTCCAGAGATAGAACGATACCGAAATGTGCTTCCAGGGTTTCCTGATAGTCCAGTTCAGATTGAACAGGACTGCTGGTTTTCCGGTCGCTTTCATACCTGATCAGGATATTATCAATTAAAGAGAGTGTTCCCTCCGGTGTTTTCCTGGTCACAATCCGGTGTTGGGTAAAAATAGAATCGCTGTTATGGGCATTGCTGTAATGCATGGGTGAAAAATCAACCTGCTCACAGGGTGTGGTGTAAAAGCTGTATAGGTTTACCCAGTCACCGGCTATCTTTTTCTGTAACAGCCATTCGCCGCTATCCAGTTGTGTTAACCGGAATACTTCGCTGTACTGTGTTATTTCGATATTGTGGACAAGGGGAATGGGGTCGATGATGCCGTAGCGATAACCAACATCCAGGAGCCAGGTCTGTTGTTCCAGTTGCAGGGTCATCAGTTGATGGCCACGTGCAAAAACGGCATTACTGCCGAAAAGTATCCTGGCATTGTGTAGTACGGGATTGAAACCGATGGTTGTAAGCAGGTGTGCGAATAAACCATTCAGCTCGAAACAATAGCCGCCCCGGTTGTTGTGCAGTATGCGGGGAATCCAGTTGTCGGCTGACAGGGGATGATAGATCCCTGCAATAATATCCAAATTTTCAAAGGGGATATTGAAATTATGCAGCCGGTGCCATGCAGCTATTGCAGCCATACTACTGCTGCTATCCAATACGATATCGGTTTGTAAACGGTTTTGGTATAGCAGCGGCAGGTTCATGATTTCCATATTTGTTCTCTTCGGCAGGCGGCTCTTCTTTCCATATCCAGCGGATCAGTTATTTTCTTTTCCTGGCCGCGCACACAATTTGCACAACGTCTGGCTTTGGGTAGCTTGGGCAGACTGGTCGTTGTATGCTTTTGTAAGCCCGAACGTTCTTTGACTATTGCGGCATGACGCTGTTCCCGAACAGGCACCTGGAAAGCGGTAAACAACGACCAGAGCAGGATCAAGATGGCACTGGTAACAAAGAAGCCCAGCTTCCACAATTTTCTTTTCAGTAAGGGATATTCAGGATGCATTGGTTACCAGTATGTATATTGGAAAGTAATAGGCGTTACCGGATTGGGAACACTTTCCACATACCAGATCCGTTGTGTAGGGTAACCCTCAGTATTATACTGGTATTCAAAACGGTCAATGCGGTTAATCGTTCCGTTAGCGCTTTTGCTGATGATTCTGCCTGGATTGTTTACCATCAATACACAATTGGGCAGGAAAAACTCGGCCCTTGCAAAAGCCTGGGGTATTTTTTTATTGTCGTAGTTCTCAAAAATGCTGCTCTCGGTATATACAAACTGACTACCAGTTTCCCGCGTGTAGTAATCTTTCCTGATCAGGTTACCCTGCTCGTTGTATACATAAATCACTTTGGTTTCAACCACTCCGCCGGGTATAGGATTACCGAAGGTTTCCTTCATTTCAACCAGCTGCTGTTTGTTGTTGATGATCAAAGCTGCAGATGATATTTTGGCACCTGTATTGGTGAATGATTCAATGCTGCTCAATTTACCATCGGTGTAGATATAATTACTGAAACCGCTCGGCATCGTAGCTTTGCTAACCTGACCATTGGTATACTCCAGGTTTACATAGTAAGTACTGGGTTGACCCGTTCCACTGGAAAACTCAACCTGGTATTTGATGAGCTGACCGTTGCTGTTGTAGAAAAATTGCTGATAATCATTCACACCATTCCTGATCTCTTTTACTTTCATGGATTCGATACCGGGTACCGCGGGTGTGGGTACAGGATCCTTGGTGCAGCCTGTGAAGGTAAAAATGCCCAGTAAGGCTATTGATAATAAACGAAGACGCATAAATATTATTTGACACAAAATTGTCTCATCATAGCTGTTTATGCAATCGCATGATCGGGTGAAGCTGTCGTTGCATGAAGCTGGGTGTAAATGTGCAAGCGGCGCAAAAATGGGCAGAGCGGTTGCTGGTGAAGATGACCTGGATTGGGCGAGCGGTTGCTATCACATATTTATGTGGTCGTGCGGCCCCGCTTGTTTAGGCAATGGGGATGTTCAGTGTAATCTGGGTTCCTGCACCGGGTTTGGATTGAATATTTAACCTGCCTTTGAGGTTGGTAGCTCTTTTCTGCATATTGCCTAGTCCGTTGCCGTCCGCTTCCTGGATATTAAAGCCAATCCCATCATCTTCCACCCGCATGATCAGTCGCTTATTGTGAACGGTCAGGAAAACGCGGGCTAGGTTACAGCGGGAATATTTGGCGATATTGTTGATGGCTTCTTTAAAAAGCAGGAAGAAATCACGCCGGGCTTCCATATCCATCTTAACCTCATCAATGGAAGGATCGGTTCTGAAGTCAAGGTCAATGTCTTTGGCTTCCAGCACACTCGTGGCGATTTCGCGCATACGGGCGGTAATTCGTTGCATGGAATCATTCATGGGTTTGATGCTCCAAACAATATCATCCATGGCTTCCATCATACGCTGACTGTTATCACTGATTTTACCGATGTATTCACTGGCGCGAACATTATCGGTACTGAGCTTGCTTTTGGCCATGGTGCTCAGAATATTAATAGTGCTTAAGGTAGAACCCATATCGTCGTGTAAGTCACGGGCCACCCGGTTACGCAGGTTTTCAACTGCCAGTATTTTATTAATGCGTAAGCGATGGATAAAATAGAGCAAACCTGCCAATGCTGTAGCCATGAGACCAATAAAAAACCAGGTTCTCCAAAATGGAGGCCGGATATAAATGCTGAATGTTGTGATGTTTTTGGACCGAACACCATCAATATTCTCGCAATACACATTGAAGGTATAATGACCTGGTGGTAAAAGTGAATAGTTTACCATCTGTTCCCGGTCGGCACGTACCCAGCCATCATCAATGCCTTCCATTTTATAATAGTAAGCCAGCTTGTCGCGATTTAAAAAGCTGAGTGCGGAAAAATAGATACTGAATGAATTCTGCTCGTATTTCAGTTTTACGGTGGGCTGACTGATCAGCGAATCAATGGGCAGGTATTCATTGTAAAGTTTAAAATCGGTAATGGTTACATCGGGTGGTTGCTGATTGGTGGTAAAGATTTCGGGATGAAAAAACATGAGGGCATTGCCACCAGCGAAGATGACAGAGCCGTCGGTACCCAGTGCATCGGCAGCTACCGTTTTTTCTGCCAGAATTACCCCGTCTTTTTTATTGTAGGGTGTGATATTATCATTAAACGGATTATACCGGCAAAGACCATTGTTGGTCACGATCCATAAATAACCTTTGTTGTCTATCCGGAGTCTTTGTACAGAATTGGAAGGCAACCCATTTTCATAACTAATGATGCGCACTTTGCCGGTTCTTTTATTGACCAGGTTCAGCGCACTGGCCGCAAATGCTATTACGGAGTCGTTTAATTGGTCAATATCAGATGCGTTCAGCGCAAACAGATTCCGGTCTGTTTTGCCGTCAATATATTGTTGAATCAGCCGGCCATTGGCGGGATTGAGGGCAAAGAGTCCTGTTCCTTGTACAGCCACCCACAACCAATTGTCTTTATCAAAGAAGATTTTAATGGCGATACCGGAACCAAAATCCTTGACAATCGTGAATTTCCCGCCACTGTATTTAACCACACGGCCCCTTTGCGTACTGAACCAGATATTACCTGCCTGGTCTTCGGTAATATACCGTATGGTGGCATTGGCGAATTCGGGAGGATTGTAAAATGTTGTTTTATCGCTTTGTGGATTATAACGGGTAACCAATCCGCCATTGGAACCAATCCAGATATCGCCTGTTGCTTTTTCCTGGTGCATACACCAGGTGAGCTTGGTTCCTTCTCGGCGCGCATATACCCAGTCGGCGGGATAGTTTTTAAATATATTATAAGACTTGCGCTTGAAATTTTTATCCAGTACCAGTACCCCCTTGCTCCAGTTGGTAATCCAGTATTCGCCATTTTTAAGTTGAAGCACATCGGTAAAGTCCTTGCTTTCATTTTTTTCTGTGAAGAATACATTGGCAACACCATTTCCTTCTTCCCCTGGTGCGGCAAAGAACAGGCCCTGGTTGGTAGCAACCCAGGTACCGCCTTCGCTGTCTTCCAGTACGGCATTCACCTGGTCGTAATGAATATTCAGCAGGGTTTCGGATTCGCTGTTGGCATAATAGAAAAATTTCTTGAGGCGATTGTTGTAATTAAACAATGTGTTAAGGCCGAATATCCAGATATTATTACGCGGGGTCTGGTAGAAATTCCGGTACTCCCCATACTTACCGGTATATACGGTTAAACCGGCCGTGTCTTTCAGGTAGCGGGTGCCGGTTTCATCGAGGCAATGCAGTACTTGTCCGCCACCGCCGTAAACGGGCCAGTTGAAAACCCAGTACCGTCTTTGTTTGTCGATAAAAATATGCGAAACGGCTTCTTGTATACGCCAGTTATTGAGCAGGGGTATTTGTTTGGGATTATTGTGTCGGGTGTAGGTTTTGCCAGTTTTGTGATCAAGCAAAACAAAACCACTGTCGGTGCAGAACCAGGTTCTCTGCTCAATAGTATCTTCAAAAGAACTGGGACCAACATTCCATCCTTTGGGAAAAGCAATTTCAGTGGCGGAGACAAAACTGTTGCTGATGGAATCGTAACGCAGTACTCCGGCGGGCTGAACGTTCAGGTAAATATTATGCTTACTGTCTTTCCACATCCGTACGTTAATTCGGCCGGGTAACGGTTGTTTGGGGCGGATGGGAATTTTCTGGTAAGTGAATTTAGCGGGATCAAAAACGCCTGCTTCTCGTATCTCCGGAAAATAGAGCCAGAGTTTTCCTTTATTATCGGGAATAATGAATTCGAGGTTGGATACGGGCAGGTCATCACTGCCTTTTTTTCCTTTGAGTGAGTAAGAGATGAATTTACTGCCATCAAAGCGTTGTATACCATTAATGGTTCCCAGCCAGATAAATCCTTTCTGGTCCTGGTATAAAGATCTTACATCATTGCTGGCCAGTCCTTCATCTGTGGTAAAATGGTTAAAGCTAAAGCCTTGCTGCGCCCTGGAAATAAAGGGTGTAAACAGCATCAGGTAGCAGCAGATGCTAACCGTATGTTTAAGCAAGGATTGGGGCACTATACAAAAATAAGCAGGTCTGTTGTCAAACCAACAGCATATTTATGTGATTGGTATTATTCATCCAGACTGAAATCGAGTAGTTTTTTAGGGGCAATATCCAGTCCTTTTGCCAGTTCGAAGATGGTTGAGAGGGAAATATTGAATTTCC
>JAACZQ010000003.1 GCA_009996675.1 Chitinophagaceae bacterium | reverse complement strand
TTCGATCTTGGAGATATTGCTTTCGTCGAGTGAGCAGTTGTAAGACACTTTCAGCAACGACATCTTTTTGGCTTCCCGTAGTTTCTGCAGGTGTTTGCCAAACTGTATTTTCAATACCTCAATCTCTTTTTGGGTCATGGCGGGATAGATTTTATACAAAATGAATCTATTTTGAAAAAATTTCACGGTAATATATTACCGTGAATAAAAAATTTGTTTTATCTTGTGCTTGCATGTGTATTTCACGTGTATTAGTATCCTGTATGCAAATGAGTGAGGGTGCTGATTAACACCGCTGTTGGTCCATTTGTTCAACCCCCATCTGAACAGGGACAGCAGGTGTTCGGTTTCAAACGACAAACACGAGGGCAGGGAGTTTAAGTTAAAGGTAATAACCTAATGCTATTGTCATGCCTGCATCAAAACAATTATTATCGGCTCTGTTTCACCGGCGGTATCCGGTGGCGTCGCGGCGTATGATTTTGCAGACGATGGTAGCGGCATATGAGCTTGCGCGTCAACAAAATAAACCTTATCAGCCCTTGCTGAAAAACAAATACCTCTTGTACAGGCTCCGGGGCAGTGGTCTGGTACTGCTGCAGACCCAGATGAGCAAAAAGCCCAAGAACCCGGTTTAATTGATTCAGTTCAGTTTTTAGGTATTCTTTTATTCTCACCCTCAGCCTCTGTTAGTTACCCTCATGCCCTGCATGAGGGGCTACAGGGGTGAGATCACTTCTATTGTCAATATGAAAAAAATACGCATTGTCGTAATGGGCCTCTTATTGCCATTACTCAACTATAGTCAATCCGGTACAGCCAAACCCATTATGAGCGCATTGGCTCCGGGTGCGTTGGTACCGAGAAATATGATCGGCACTTTGCTTAAGCAGCAATTAAGTGGTAATAAAGTGCAGCCGGTGGAAGGCAAAGCCATTATCCTTGATTTTTTCTCTGTGTACTGTGGTACTTGTATTAAAAAACTGCCGGAAATGAATGCTTTGCAGGAGCAGTATGGGTCAGCCGTACAAATACTGGTAGTTACCAATGACGAGCCTGCTCTTTTGCGGGAATACATGCAGCGCTTACAAGCGCTCAAGCAAAATAAATTACCCATTTTGCAAAGTACGGAGGCAATCAAACTGGCTTTTCCGCATGTATACATACCACACCTGGTATGGATTGATCCCAAGGGCCGTGTATCTGCCATTACCGATGCGGCAACTGTTACAAGTGAAAGAATAACCAGCTGGCTCAAAGGCGAACAACTGCAATGGCCTTTTAAAAGAGACTTACTGGATTTCGACAGAAAACTCCCCTTTGCCATTAATCCGGCCATGAAATCAATGCCGAGATACGCATCTTACCTCACAGATTCAATTGCAGGGGTTGG
Source organism: Chitinophagaceae bacterium (assembly GCA_009996675.1). Classification (GTDB taxonomy): domain Bacteria; phylum Bacteroidota; class Bacteroidia; order Chitinophagales; family Chitinophagaceae; genus Sediminibacterium. The sequence continues at coordinate 17,008 of JAACZQ010000003.1, read as the reverse complement.
TGCGTACCGAAGCCAGGAAGACCTGGCAGATGGATTGCATAAGCGCTATTGCTACATTAATGGCAATGTGCGCGATCTCTATCTCTTCGCCTTACGTTTTATTCTTACTGAAAACCGTATTCTGGCAAATGATGTTGTCAAAGCAAGACTGGATAACCGTTATTGTTATGAATTAATACTGCCTAAACTACATAAAGACAGTATTCGACAGGCTTTGATGTTCCAGGACCTTAACAGCAGATTGGGATTACGAGCCTATGTTTCGAACCGTACGGTAAACTGCCGCATTTTGCGCGCTATCCCTGAAGCTGACGCATTACTCAAACAAGCAACGGCCGATAGTATTGTTGTTACTGATGACAACGCCATTCGCATCAAAAAAGCGGCGATTGGATTATTGGTGTACCAGCTCAACCAGAAAGGCCCTGTATTATTTGATGAAACATCCCTGAAAGGGAAATATTCGATTGCCATACCACTGGAGAGTATCCATGATCTGGATGTACTCAACAAAGCCTTACTACCCTATGGCTTGCACATAACCGAAGAGGAAAGAACCATTCCCATGCTGGTAATCGACCAGGCTAATACATTTTAAAACCCCTAAAACAACCCAAATGAGATACTGCTTATTATTCATACTGCTGTGCGCTTACGCAAACCTGACCAAGGCACAGGCAACCCGTACTGTTCGCGGAACAGTTACCGATTCGGTAACCGGTCAACCCATGTCGGGCGTAATCATCACAAACCTGCGCGGGCAACGTTTTGCTACTGATTACCGAGGCTATTTTATTGCTCAATTACCAATGCAGAACGATACCCTTCGTTTCAGCTACCTGGGTTATATGACCAGGAGAATGCCTGCACCTTTTAACCAGCCAGAAGCGCTAACGGTAATACTTTCTCCCAGAGCGGATAAATTGGAAGATGTGGTGGTGAATACCGGTTACCAGCAATTACCCAAAGAACGTGCTACGGGCTCTTTCAGTCAGGTTAGCCGTGCGATATTGGAAGAACAGGTGAGTACCGATCTGATCAGCCGACTGGAAGGAACAGCGAATGCCTTGCAAATTGACAGAAAAAGTTCTTCACTGGGCGACCGGATCACCATACGTGGCCTGAGTACCATCTCTGGTCCGCGCTCACCACTGATCATCCTGGATAATTTTCCTTATGAAGGTGAACTGAACAACATCAATCCAAATGATATTGAAACCGTTACTCTGTTGAAAGATGCCGCCGCCGCATCCATCTGGGGTACCCGGGCGGGTAATGGCGTACTGGTAATTACCACCAAGAAAGGGCGTTTTGAACAACCCACCCGGGTAGATTTCAATATGAATATTACTTCTGGTGCCAAGCCAGACTTGTATGCACTGAAATCGATGAGTAGTAGTGATTATGTGAATCTGGAACAATTTCTGTACGACAAAGGGTATTATAACAGCAATATCAATAATAATAACAGACCTGGCTTAACACCTGTTGTAGAAATCCTGATCCGAAAAGCAAATGGTTCTCTGTCAGCTGTACAGGCAGAGTCACAACTTAATGCTTTGAAACAATTGGATGTTCGAGATGATTTTTTAAAATGGGTATATCGGCCATCGTTAAAACAACAGTATAGTATCAGTGTTAGGGGTGGAACCAAACAGCAGTTTTGGATGATGTCTGCTGGTTTTGACAGGAATCTTAGTACCCTGAGTGAATTATACCAACGTTTTAATCTTCGAATGGATCATACATTACGGGTGGGAGCTACGACCCTTCAAACTGGTTTTTATTTTACAGAAAGTAATACGGAAAATGGCAAAACTGGCATGGAAAGCATATCCGGACCCTTAATCATATTATACCCATACGCTCAATTGGCGGATGCTGATGGAAATCCGTTGATGATGTCGCGACTCAGGCAGGGATATGTAGATACTGCCGGTGGTGGTAGGTTGTTGAATTGGAATTACCATCCGCTGGAAGATATGAAGTATACGAAGCAAACTTCCCGTTTGCAGGATATTGTATTAAATATCGGGTTGCAGCAACCGATTGTTAAAGGGTTACATGCAGAACTCAGGTATCAGTATGAAAAGCAGTTTGTTGATGCCCGCACATTACAAAGTGTTGAAAGCTATTTTGCACGTGACCTGATCAATAAGTTCTCTCAAATTAATTACTCTACCGGAGTAGTTACTTATCGGATACCCAAAGGGGGTATTCTTGACCCTTCAAATCGCAGAACCCTGTCTGAAGCATTAAGGGCCCAACTTAGTTACCAGCAACGCTGGATTAATCAGGAATTGAATGTACTTGCCGGCGCAGAATACCGATCCATCGATAATAGCACCACAGGAGAACGTATATATGGGTATGATCCGGAAACATTAGGGCAGGGTTATGTTGATTATCTAACTGCTTATCCCAATTACATTACCAAATCCAATCAGATGATTCCGCGAAGCAGTACCCGAATTGGCACTGCATATCGATATATTTCATTTTTTGGGAATGCGGCATATACTTACAAGAAAAAATATACTGTTAGTGCGAGCATGCGAAGAGATGCATCTAATTTATTCGGACTCAATATCAATGATAAGTGGTCGCCTTTATACTCTGTTGGTGCATCCTGGAATATATCGCAGGAGAAGTTTTATAGCATTTCATGGCTGCCTGTGCTAAGATTGAGAACAACACTGGGACAAAGCGGTAATGCGGATCCCAGTAAAACCGCTTTGACAACAATAAGTTATTTAGGAACATCTCCATATGCACAAACCAATACAGCCGCTGTTAACCAGCCACCCAATCCGAGTTTGCGCTGGGAAAAAGTAAATACCTGGAATATTGGTATTGATTTTAATACTACAAACCAACGCATCAGCGGTAGCCTGGAATATTACCGGAAAAAATGTACTGATTTATTTGGAAGTGCGCCAGTTGACTATACCGGAGGAGCAGGTGATATTCTTATCAAAAATGTTGGAGATATTCTTAGCCAGGGCTGGGATATTGAGCTGCAATCTATCAATACAAAGGGGCTAATTAAGTGGATGACAAATCTCAACTTCAGTTATAACACTGATAAAGTATTAACCTATTATGTAAACAGCAGAGCGATTAGTCGGTTTGTACAGGGAAGCTCTTCTGTTTCTATTAATCCTATTGAAGGTTATCCTGTTTATGGTATGTATGGTTATCGATGGATGGGGCTTGATCCTGCCAACGGTAATCCCATTGGCGTGGAGAATGGGAAGCCAAGTACCAGCTACGCTACAATAACGGGAAGTAACACAACAATTGAAGATGCTGATTTTTTTGGATCGGTATTTCCCCGTGTGTTTGGCTCTTTGCGTAACGGATTCCAATGGAAACAGTTTCAGCTAAATATTAACCTGATGTTCCGGTTTGATTACTATTTCCGAAAAGCGACCATCAACTATAATCAGTTAATGAGCCAGGGAAGGCATCATACAGACTATGCCAGAAGATGGCAGCAGCCGGGTGATGAGTTGAATACCGAAGTGCCATCTTTTGTATATCCGGCTGTAACGACCAGAGATAATTTCTACCAGGGTTCTTCTGTGCACATACTGAAGGGTGATCATATTCGTCTTCAGTATATAAACCTGAATTATGATCTGAATGGGAAACAATTAAAAAAATTGGGCTTGCAGAAATTTCAGGTGTACCTCAACCTGCAAAATCTGGGCATTCTGTGGCGCGCCAATAAATATGGCCTTGATCCCGAATATTTTAATACCAGCGCAGGAAACCTGCCACCTGAGCGGTCGATGTCTATCGGTATTCGTGCGCAATTCTGATTTTCAACCATCAAATACTAAAACAATGAAAAAATATTTTTTTTACAGTCTGGCATGTTTTCTCGCTTTCCCTTCCTGTGAAAAAACGCTGGAAACAAAACCCTCTTCTACTTTATCTGTCCTGTCGGGCATTAAAGAAGCCCAGGCAGTTTTAGATGCATACAGTTTCATGAACTTTCGGGCCCCTGGAGCCGGGGAAATGAGTGCAGATGATTATTATATGCTGAATGCCGAATACAATATTATGACGAATGAAGGTATGCGGAGAACGCCTATCTGGGAAAAGGACAATTTGTTTCCTCCAGGAGAAAATAACTGGCTAGCTTTATATAGGGTAGTCTATTATGCAAATTCCGTTTTGGAAGCGATTGAAAACAAGGAGTTGCCAACTAACGAGCAACAGGAGAAAGAGAATATTTGTGGCCAGTCATTTTTTTGGCGTGCATACGCTTTTCAAAAAGCTGCTTCCATTTGGGCAATGGTATATGATCCTGCTGTGGCTAATAAAACAATGGGTATTCCATTAAGGCTGACGGCTGATTTTAATGTGCCTTCCGTACGATCTACTTTGGAGGAGACATATCAGCAAATTGTTTCCGACTTAAAAAAGGCCATTCCTTTATTGCCGGTTACGCCAGTGCATGTTATGCGCCCATCTAAGCCGGCCGCCTATGCCATATTGGCAAGAACCTATTTGTATATGGGGGAATATGGGAAAGCGGGTTTGTATGCAGACAGTAGTTTGCAATTGCGAAGTAGTCTGATGGATTTTAATACCCTGACGGCGTCCGGAAATTATTTTATGCCGCAGTTTAATATTGAAGTGCTGCATCATACCATAATTCAACCACCTAACCCTTTAGCGAATAGCCAAAATAAAATCGACAGCAACTTATACAAGAGCTATGTGCAGAACGACCTCAGAAGAACACTCTGGTTCCGGTCAGCGGGAACTGGGATGGTTGCTTTTTTTGGTAGCTACGACGGAACTGGTAACCTATTCTCGGGACCAGCCACCGACGAAATGTACCTGACCCGGGCCGAATGCTCTGCCCGTAATAACAATGTAAGTGCTGCAATGTCTGACCTGAATGCGGTGTTGATTAAACGATGGAAAACGGGAACCTTTGTGCCACTGACCGCCAGCACGCCTGCAGATGCATTGGATAAGATTATAACAGAACGAAGAAAAGAGCTGCTGATGCGTGATCTCCGATGGATGGATATTAAGCGATATAACCGCGACGGAGCTGGAATGAGTTTGAAAAGGACAATTAATGGCGTTACTTATACCCTTCCAGCCAATGATTTACGTTTTGCCTTACCCATTCCGGAAGACATTATTGCACTTACCGGCATGCCGCAGAACCCAAGATAAAGAATCAAAAATCAGGAGAACGGCTTAACGCCATTCTCCTGATGATTTACAGCCTGGTAGTTTTAATACCCAGCTCAAAAACAATAGAACTGTTTTCGGCAGCTTCCAGCCAGTCTTCTTTATCAGTAAAGCCTTCCGGGACTTCTATCAAACAGGGAACGACATTACCCTCCTGACAAAGACCGGCAGGAGGATCGGTCACATACATGTCGGGATCAAACAGGTTTTCAGATGTGCCAATGAAATAATACTGTGGCTGATCCTTCACCGCCGTAAAAGCAGAAGCAGAAATGGCAATGACAATTGCCACCAACGAAAAAATCTTTTTCATACATAATGGTTTTAAATCCCTTTCGGGACATGAGCCTACTCTTTCACAGGTTTTCGGCATACCCTGATTGCGCAATATGTTTAACCGGCCTGCCATACAGCAATACCAGTATACTCAATACAAGAAAAAACAGGTTGAATACGAGGTGCTGCGGCCAGCTCATGTTTTCCAGTACACCCCCACAGCTACAGGGTAAATGGCTTTGGAAAGCCAGCATACAACCAATATAAACGCTGAAACAAAGCAGTAATACCGTACTCAGTAAAGCACCCCATCGTTGTGTGCGGGAGAATAATAATAAGATTACGATGCCCAACTCCAATACCAGCAATGCACCGGCACTATAAGGCAGCAATGGAATGGATGTGCTGCGCAGGGTAACCACAAAACGGTGAAAGCCAACCAGCTTTTGTAAGGCAGTATACGACCAAAGCAATACCAGCAAGCCGGTTGCCGCTGGTATCCATAAAGCGGGAATGCTCTTTTTCATGAGACAAACCTACCGGCTCTTGCCAGGGAACAGGGTAGATAAATACGCGTATTAAGTGCTGTATTCTACGCCGTAGGTTTACCAGGGTTCCGCAGAACGCAATAATTCAAAAAGACGGGTGCAATAACTTTCGCTGTTGTAAGTGGCGGTGAAAGACTGGTCGATTTTGGTAACAGGAATAATTCTTTTGGTGGTACTCGATACAAATACTTCACGGGCTGTAGCCAGTTCATCAATATGCAGGTCCCGCTCTTCCACCGGCATGATGGTTTGTGCGGCCTGCAGGATATTGGCCCTTGTAATACCCTTGAGCATGTGGCTGGCCGGAGTAACCAATGTGCCCGACGCCGTTACCAGGAATATATTGGATCGCGGACATTCCCGTATCCATCCCTGGCTGGTGTACAGTACATCCTGCGCACCCGCTTCTCTTACCCTGGGTTGCAGCCATACCGCCATCAGGTAATCGGTGGATTTTACCATGGGCAGCTGCCGCTGGTGCTCGTAACACATCAGCACATAAGGGGCATCGGATATCCGGTCGGGTGGTGGTACAATGGCTTGTTGTACCATCATAAAATGCGGGATGCCCGGTTGGTATCCATCCGGTGAAGCACCACCGGTGAGCGTCATGCGTACACCGGAATCGCTGAAACGATTGCGGTTAATCAATTCCTGAATCTTTTCTTTCAACTGTGCCCGTTCCAGGGGAATGGGTAAATGCATATATTCTGCAGAATGATAAAACCGATCGAGGTGTGCGTCGAGGAAGAGCGCGCTGTTTCCCTTCACCCGGAAAAAATCAAATACACCATATCCTCTTTGCAAGCCCAGGTCAGATACCGGCACGTTGGCCTGCGACAGGGGCAGGAATTGGTCATGGATAAAACAAATAGGATCAATCATGCACAGGTTGATTATAGGTTTTCATCAAACGTAAAACAGTTTCTCTCGGTAGTACGGGAACGGTTCTGCCATCTTTACCGGTTACCGGTGTAGCCATAAACAGGGAATTGATGATGGCTTCTTCCGTGGCTTCAATAGCGGCCATGAACAAAGCCGTAGTAGCATCATTCTCCAGTAAAGTCTGTGTACGGGTATTGGACCCGTTATACGGAATACGCAAAAGGCTGTCGGTGCTGAAAGCAATCACATAATCACCGCTGCCATTAGAGGCAATGCCACCGGTTCGGGCCAGTCCCATGAAAGCCCGTTTGGCCAGTCGCTCCAGGTTACGGCTGTCGAGTGGCGCATTGGTTGCCACCACCATCATACAGGAACCATCTGCACCGGAACTTTTGAGCTGATCACTGAAAGCATATTTACCCAGTAATTTACCAACAGGTACGCCATTGATATCCAGTACTCCGCCAAAATTGGTTTGCACCAATACACCAACGGTATATCCGCCGAGCGAGGCAGGTAGTACACGGGATGCACTGCCAATACCACCTTTGAAATTAAAACAAACGGTACCGGTACCTGCGCCAACAGAGCCCTCACTTACGGGGCCGGGTGCTGCTGTACTGATGGCTTTCACCACATGCTCGGCTTTCACATGCATAGCCCTGATATCATTGAGGAACCCGTCATTGGTTTCACCTACAACAGCGTTTACCGATTGCACTTTTTCATTACCCGGCTGGCTCAGTGTCCAGCGAATGACCCCCTCCATGGCCGCGGCCACACTAAGGGTATTGGTCAGGATCACGGGACTCTCCAGGTTACCCAGTTCCGTTACCTGGGTGCTGCCTGCGAGTTTGCCAAAACCATTGCCTGTGAAAACGGCAGCGGGTACTTTCTGTTGAAAAAGATTGCCATTATGGGGCAGTATGGCGGTTACGCCGGTGCGGATATCTTTTCCTTCCATCAGCGTAAGATGGCCCACCCGTACCCCGGGTACATCGGTAATGGCATTCCATAGGCCGGGTTTCATCACACCAATCGTAATCCCCAGTTCGCGGGGTCGGCTCGTTTGTGCAGCTGAATCCAGTACACCAAGCAGCAGTAGACAAGGCAAAACAAAACGTAACATGGTCTTAAAAGTACAACGAAAGCCTCGTTCATCCATTTCAGTTTTTTCCTTCGGTTTGGTTTCTTAAATTACCCCTTCATTATAACGTTATGAGAAAATTATCCATGCTATTTGCAGGGCTGTTCGCCCTCACGCAATTACCCGCCCAGATCAATCCGGGCTGGTTACGGTATTCTGCCATTTCGCCCGATGGCAAAACCATTGTATTTACCTATAAGGGCGATCTGTACCGGGTACCCGCTGCAGGTGGTACAGCCACACCGCTCACCTTTCATGAAGCCCATGATTTTATGCCCGTATGGAGTCCGGATGGTAAGAATATTGCCTTTGCCAGTGACCGCTACGGCAATTTTGATGTCTTTGTTATTCCCGCTGAAGGCGGTGAGGCCCGCAGGGTTACTTTCCACTCGGCACAGGAGATGCCTTATGCATTTACCAATGATGGCAAGAATATACTGTTTGGCGGGGTGCGACAGGATGCGGCCAGTAACCGTACATTCCCCACCGGCTCACAACCTGAATTGTATAAAGTATCTGTGAACGGAGGCAGGGTGGAGCAGGTATTGTCTACCCCGGCCGAAGAAGTAAAACTCAGCAGTAATGGTCAGTATATCATTTACCAGGATAAAAAAGGTGGTGAGAACAGCTGGCGCAAGCACCATACATCCTCCATCGCCCGTGATATATGGGTATATGACAGCAAAACCGGCAAACACAATAAGATCACCACATTCAATGGGGAAGATCGTTCACCGGTGTTTACCGATAACGACAAAGCATTCTTCTACCTGAGTGAGGAAAGCGGTTCATTCAACGTACATAAAATGTCGCTGGATGGTGGTAAATCACAACAGCTCACCAGCTTCAAAAAACATCCGGTTCGCTTTTTATCCAAAGCCGATGATGGAACACTTTGTTTCAGCTACGATGGGGAATTGTATACCCTCAAAGCCGGTGGTAGTGCACGTAAAGTGGCTATTACCATCAATGCCGATGCCAAAAACAATAACGAGCGCGTAGTATCTGTGAACAGTGGCGTGCGTGATATGGCGGTATCCCCCAATGGTAAGGAAGTGGCTTATATCTTCCGTGGAGAAGTATTTGTAAGTAGCGTGGAAGGTGGTGTTACCAAACGCATTACCAATACTCCGGAGCAGGAGCGACTGGTTAGTTTTTCACCCGATGGCAAGACCCTGCTCTATGCGTCGGAAAGGGGCAATAGCTGGAAGATCTATGAAACCCGTAAAGTAAGAAATGAAGAACCCTATTTCTATGCTTCCACGGTATTAAAGGAAACAGCTGTTATTGCCAATAACAACGAAAACTATCAGCCGGTATATTCTCCCGACGGTAAAGAGATTGCCTATATCGAAAACCGCATGACACTGAAAGTGTACAATATTGCCAATAAACAAACCCGTACCCTGCTGACTGATCAGGAACTGTTTTCTATGGGTGATAATGACCAGTATTTCCAGTGGAGCCCCGATGGTAAATGGATACTTTTTGATTATGCCGTTCCGGGTATTGCACCGGGAGAAGTAGGACTGGTCTCTGCCGATGGAAAGGGTAAAGTCATTAATCTGACGGAAAGCGGATTCAATGATAGTCGTGCCAAATGGATACTGGGAGGCAAAGCCATGCTCTGGTTCAGCAACCGCGATGGTTTGAAATCGGTAGCACAGAGTGGCGGCGCACAGGCCGATGTGTATGCTATGTTCTTCACACAGGATGCTTTTGATAAGTTTAAGCTGAGTAAGGAAGATGCGGCGTTGCTGAAAGAAATGGAAGAAAACAAAGCCAAAGCCGATACCAGCAAGAAAAAAGAAGTCAAGAAAGACAGTGTGGTGATCGACTGGGATGGCCTCACCACCCGTAAAACCAAACTCACCATACACTCTTCGCAGTTGAGTGATGCGTTGGTAAGCAAAGACGGGGAGAATCTGTACTACCTCACCCGCTTTGAGCGTGGGGTGAACTTATGGACCACCAACCTGCGCACCCGCGAAACCAAAATGCTCCTGCCCCTGAATGCAGCCGGTGGCAGTATGGTATGGGATAAGGATCAGAAAAATATTTTCCTGATGGCCAATGGCGGTATTTCCAAAATAGACCCCAACAGTGGTAAACGCGATATGGTAGGCATCAATGGCGAAATGACACTGGATGTAGCTGCTGAACGCCAGTTTATGTTTGAACATGTATGGCGCCGGACCAAAGAAACCTTCTACACCAAAACCATGCATGGGGTAAACTGGGACAGCTATAAACCCGATTACGAAAAATACCTGCCCCATATTGGTAATAACTACGAGTTCTCCGAAATGCTGAGTGAGTTACTGGGTGAACTGAATGTAAGCCACAGCGGATCTTCCTACGGCAGTTTCAATCCTGCAGGTGATGCTACCGGCTCACTGGGTGCTTTCTACGACCAGAACTACAAAGGCCCCGGGTATAAAATTGAAGAGATCATCAAAGATGGTCCGCTTGATAAGGCCGATATTGATGTAAAGCCCGGTATGATCATCGAAGCCATTGATGGTGAAACCATCACGGCAGATAAGGACCTGGCCCAATACCTCAACCGCAAAGCGGGCAATAATACCCTGCTACTGATTGCGGATGGCGCAACCAAAAAAGAAGTTACACTCAAACCCATATCCATGGGCGAAGAAAGCGGGTTACTCTACAAACGCTGGGTGCGTAAAAACCAGGAGGAAGTAGACCGACTGAGTAACGGACAACTGGGTTATGTACATATTCCCGGAATGAACGACGGCGCTTACCGTACTACCTATGAAGAAGTAATGGGTAAATATGCCAATCGCAAAGGCATTGTGGTAGATACCCGTTTCAATGGCGGTGGTGATCTGGTTGCCGATCTGGCTATGTTCCTCAGTGGTAAAAAATTCATGGACTATACCACCGATACCCGCAGCAATGGTTATGAGCCTAATTTCCGCTGGACCAAACCGAGCATCTCCATTGCCAATGAAGCCAATTACAGCGATGGTCACTGTTATGCCTACGCATACCAGGAACTAAAGCTGGGTAAGCTCGTGGGTATGCCGGTGCCAGGTACCTGTACATTTGCCGGATGGGAATCCTTACAGGATAACTCTATCCGCTGGGGTGTACCGCCACTGGGTGTGAAAGGTGCTCAGAAACAATACCTGGAGAATTACCAGACCAATCCCGATATCAAACTCATGAACGAATATGATATCGTGATCAAGGGCCGCGACCAGCAATTGGAAGCAGCAGTAAGAGAATTGCTGAAAGAAATAGGCAACTAAGGAACTATTTCAGATCTATAATCTCAGATCGCTGATGTGGGTTTTCACATACACATCAGTGATCTGAGATTTTTTTTGGCTTATACAGCGGTTGTATTGTGGATGCCGTAACCCAGCTACTTCAACTCAAAAGATTGTTCACGGGTATTCCCTGAATCCGGACCTACCATTACGCGGAAAGTACCGGGTTCGTATACCCATTTGAGATCGGCATTGTAAAATTTCAGGTCTTCGGGGGTTATCGTAAACTGGATTTGTTTACGCTCGCCTTTTTTCAGGAAAACTTTACGGAAAGATTTCAGTTCTTTCACCGGGCGGGTAATACTACCAACCAGGTCCCGGATATACAGCTGCACGGTTTCTTCGCCATCGAAATTACCGGTATTGGTTACTGTAATACTTGCGGTTATGCTTTCCCCTGCCCGCAGGGTTGGACTGCTTAAGGTTAAATCACCATAACTGAAATTGGTATAACTCAGTCCATAACCAAAAGGATACAGGGGTTCATTCTCTACATCCAGGTAATTGGTTTTGAATTTGGCAAAGGGCTCATGATTGAAGGGGCGTCCAGTGGGTTTATGGCTGTAGTACAGGGGAACCTGTCCAACATTTTTGGGAAAAGTCATACTCAGTTTGCCGGATGGATTGTATTTGCCCAACAAAACATCAGCTACGGCATTACCGGTTTCTGTTCCACCAAACCAGATATCCAGCAGGGCATCGGCTTGGGCAGATTCCCATTCCAGTGTCAGGGGCCTGCCGTTTAATAATACCACCACCAGGGGCTTGCCGGTTTGTTTTAAGGCTTTCAGTAAGGCTCGCTGACTTTCGGGTAAGCCAATATCGGAGCGACTGGAAGCTTCACCACTCATGTCGGCCGCTTCGCCTACCACAGCTACAACAATATCTGACTGGGCCGCCAGGTTCACGGCTTCGGTAATCATTTCAGCAGGACTGCGTTTGTCTTTTTCAATCTCTACACCCAATGCATTGGCACGGGCTACTAAAAAAGAGTCGGTGCTGATATCGGCACCTTTGGCATACACTAAGGAGCCGGCATTACCCAGGGCAGCCTGCAGGCCTTCCCGTATGCTAACCGATTGTTTCCAGTCGCCCGAAACAGCCCAGGTGCCCAGCATATTTCTTTTATTATCGGCCAGCGGACCTACCAGTGCAATTTTTTTGTTTGGGGCAAGGGGCAGGGTTTGTTTGTCGTTCTTCAGCAATACAAAAGAACGTGCTGCGGCTTCACGTGCCAGTTGGCGGGTAGCTGCGGTCATGATCTCGGCCTGTGCACGCGCTTCGCTGGTATTGCGAAAGGGGGATTGAAATAAGCCCAGTTTGTATTTGGCTTCCAGTATCCTACGGCAGGCGGCATCAATCTCCTGCAGGGTTATTTTTCCTTCCTGTAAAGATTTTTTGAGGGTGGTAAGAAAACCTTCGCCCACCATATCCATATCCAGTCCTGCTTTAAGCGAGAGAGCCGATACGGTTTGCAGGTCGCCCATACCATGGTTGATCATTTCATTGAGTGATGTGTAATCCGAAACAACAAAACCACCAAAGCCCCACTGTTTGCGCAGCAGGTCGGTCAGTAGCCAGCGGTTACCGGTAGCGGGTACACCATCGATCTCATTGAAAGAACTCATAACACTACCCGCACCTGCATTTACTGCCGCACGATACGGAGGCAGGTAATCCTGGTACATACGCAGGCGGCTCATATCTACGGTGTTGTAATCGCGTCCCGCTTCCGATGCGCCATAGAGTGCAAAATGTTTTACGCAGGACATCACGGCATCTTCTTTGGAAAGATCATTACCCTGGTAACCTTTTACCATGGCCGCGGCAATCAGTGAACCCAGGAAAGGGTCTTCACCCGCACCTTCGGCCACACGGCCCCAGCGTGGATCACGGGCAATATCTACCATGGGAGAAAATACCCAGTTCAAGCCATCGGCAGCTGCTTCTCTGGCGGCGGTGCGGGCTGTTTCACGGATCAATGTTGTATCCCAGCTGCAGGATAATGCCAGCGGAATGGGGAAAGTAGTTTTATGACCATGGATCACATCCGATCCCATGAGCAGGGGAATACCTAAGCGGGAATGTTGTACCGCCAGCTCCTGCGCCTTCCTCACTTTATCCTGTCCCACTACACCAAACAATCCGCCTACCTTCCCCTCCCGTATCTTCTGTTCCACATCTTTACTCACCACTTCACCGGTGGCCACACCACCACCCGGGGTCAGGAGGTTCAACTGACCAATCTTCTCTTCGAGGGTCATTTTCTTCATCAGTTGGTCAATAAAGGGTTTCATGGCAGCATCGCGCTGCTGTGCCCAAAGCGGCTGTATGAGTCCGATCAGGGCAATGGCTACTAATTGCTTGTACATGGTCTTAAGGTTGCTTTGCCTTAAAATTAGTATGAATCTATGGGAGATGGTATGTTTGGGAGGAAATTTCCGGAATGGGTATGCCACGGGACCCATGAATGCTGTGTAAAAGCATCCCTGGGTCCCATGGCATAGAACAACTATTGTCGGAGAAGATTTTTCCTGTTGTTGTTCATGATCCGATAAATGTATAAACGGTCTGGCTGCATTATTTTTTTAATAATGCGGATCGGTTTTATTGCTGCCCGGTTTGATCGGGATAATAAGACTTATACCCCATTAACCTTGCTGCCGGTGTTAAGAGAAAGGAAAGCAGCCGCTGCATCATTACGGGAGGTCCTGTGAGGTAGGAACTAAATCCGGCATGATTGAACAAGGCCATCTGAAACATCGTGCCGGCCGATTTTCCAAAACCGGGATCCCGGTCCATTACCCCATATACCTGTTTGAGGTAAAAGGCAAACTGCTCGGGGAAGGCAACCGTTCCTTTGGTGAAAATGGTATCGGCTGTTTCATTAAAAGGTTTGTGCGGTGTGCCCCTGGGAATGGTTAAAGATTCTCCGGGCCTGATTTTCTGAACGGTGCCGTTCACCCACATACTCAGTTCTCCATTGGCAATTTCAAAGACTTCATCGAAATCGGGATGAATATGCGCAGGCGGACCCGATGCAAAAGGTTCAATGGCCGTGGCGCAATACACAATACCATTTTCCTGTTTCACAACGGTTTGTTTTACCATTTCCTGTTTCGACATAAATACATCTCCGGGTTTGAAATACTGGCTGATGTCGGGTTTCTTTTCGGGAAATATCACTGCATGGAACAGGTAGCCGATGCTCAGGTATAGTCCCAGTACTAATAGCAGGTACATGACTGTCTTTTTTAGTTTTTGCTTAAACATGATGATTGACTTTTGTACTGCAAAGCTCCGCCGTGGCGGCCGGGGAAAATTGTATGTAACGGACATCCTGTTTGTCCTCAGGCGTAGATATGAAAGGGCAGGTCTGTTTTCTGTGCCTGGTACTGTTTTGCGGTCAGGCCGGTAAACTGTTTGAAGACCCGGCAGAAATGTGCCTGGTCGTAAAAACCGGCATCATAGGCAATGGCTGTGAGTGATGACCGATCCTGGTGCATGAGGGCAACAGCGGTCTTGAATTTTTTATGGATCAGCAGCTCTTCGGTACAGATACCAAAAAGGCTTTGTGCTTTCCGGTTCAACTGACGGGTAGAATAACAGACTTCTTTGGCAATGGCATCAATACTGTCGGGGGCATTGCTGTTACTATTCTCAAACAGCGATGCAAAATGCAGGGTGCGGCTGCAATGCTGGTCTGGTAATTGGGGTAATTCGTTTTCAATGATCGCTACCCTTTCCGCAAAATTGCGGGCTTCGCAAAGGCGGTGCCATAATCGGCGTAAAGCGGGACGCAACAGGCTGAGGTCTACCAGGGTATTCTTGAGTTCCGAAGCCTGTATGCCCAGCAATGGTTTGACCATATGGGCCTGGAGACCGATACCCAATAAGTGCTGCTTACCACTGTACTGTACATCCACTACATGGGTATTGAAACCCTGTAAAAAACAATCCGGTGCCAGGGTACTGATCTTTTGATGGGGAAGAATACCTTCCATGGGATCTCCCAGGTTAAAAACCATTTCCACGATTCCCTTGGGCAAAATAAGCTCCTTACCCACACCAGGTGGCAGGGTTTCCCAGATGGCAGTTACATAATTGCCAATAGCGGAAGAGCTGGGTATGTATACCTGTGCGGCCATTTTCGGCCACAAAACTAAACAGCCAGGTGGCCATCTATACGACAATTGGGCCTAACGGAAGATGTGCGCCATAAGTGGTTAACCGGATTGAACCAACGGAACTGCGCCCGGGTTCAGAACCTGATTACCCGCCCGGCAATGGCGCCGTCATCGGTAAAAGGATCCGACTCCGGCCCTTCGATGAGGGTCCAGCCCAGCTCCTGCAACAGTTGCGGGCTCAGGTACTCCTGCCCCATTTCGGTGACATGCAGGTTACCGTATTTACAAATGAAAAAAGAGATCCGTTGCTGTTCATCAAATACACAGATATAGTCTGATACGGAAGGATCACAGCGTTGTATCCAGAACAGGATGGGTATGAATTCGGCAAAGCCCGACTGATCCAACCGGAATGCTTCCTTGTATGTATGCAGACCGGTTAATTTTTCCAGGGACTGATAAGCCTGTTCCAGGGGCGCATAATCATTATCGCGGTTGCCAAAAAAATCGAGGCGCAGGTGTGATAGTACAATCCACTCCTGAATCTGTAAATGATCGGCCAATTGTTGCAGCCTGCTCACCAGTAATTGGGTATAAGAACCAAGATCGCTGTGGTTGAGTCCGATGATTTTATGAAAGCTTTGATAGGACTCGGGTTTGCCCTGAAGCAGATCAAAGATCTCCCAGTACAGGTCTTCTTCCCCATCTTCCCGGTAGGCTTCCAATGCTTCCTCATCATAAAATGATCGCTGAAGCGATATGATTTCCGAAGCAATAATGGTTTTCTGTGCGGCAATCTCCTGTCGGGTGACCAATGTTAACATAGCCATGAATATAAGCGTAAATATTTTGTTTCGCGCGAGCAGCGGATTGGCGGGGCAGTGAGCAGTGAGCTGTTGGCTGTTGGCGCATTAGGTGTTAGGTGTTAGGTGTTAGGTATGAGAGCTTGTCCGCCTGAGGGGGAATGTTAGCCATTAGGTGTTGGGAAAACACCTTCCAACCATCCACCTTCGCTGAAGCTATGGCGGACAGTCTACCTTCGCTGAAGCTACGGTGGACAAGTCAAAAACCACCCCGCCGTTGTTGTGTCGCCTGACCAACAACTTTCTGTTAAACGGGAAATCAACCATCCACCTTCGCTGAAGCTACGGTGGACAAGTCATCCCTCCATATCTGACATCTGTGATCTGCGATCTGACATCCATCAAAAATCAAGAAATCAAAGATCCAAGAATCAAACTTCCCTCCATATCTGACATCTGCGATCTGCGATCTGACATCCACCTCAGACTGTTCGCACAGGAATCGGACAAACAGCGCTGCTGGCTGTTGTTGCTTCGGTGTTTCTTCGCTGGGGACCGAAGTTTGACCGATGTGGAGGCCGGAAAACAGGCTGCTGCCCCGACCGGTATCAGGCGGAATTCCAATGACAACCCGATGAAATCCCCTATGGTGATCGGACTTGTATCGGACTGATAACGGACTTTCATCGGACTTGATCCGTAC
>JAACZQ010000002.1 GCA_009996675.1 Chitinophagaceae bacterium | reverse complement strand
ATATGATCGATACGGAATGCATCGAAATAATAACTCATCTGCTCAAAACGCTGTTTCCACCAGGCATACCCATCGGCCTGCATATGTTCCCAGTGATACGTTGGGAATCCCCAGTTTTGTCCGGTTACTGCAAAATCATCCGGTGGCGCTCCGGCCTGTACATCCATGTGATACAGATCCGGCCGCTGCCAGGCATCGGCGCCATGACGATAAACGCCAATAGCTATATCGCCTTTCACAATAATGCCATGTGCGTGCGCATAGGCCGTAGCTTCTTTCAACTGCAGGTGTAACTGATACTGGATGAAATAATGCAATGATATCGCCGGGTATGCGGCTGATTTCGGACTGGCCAGCGCATTGATTTCTTTATCGCGATAGGAAGCATAAGCACCCCATTCGCTGAAATTAACCGTTCCATATTCATCGCGCAGGTAACAAAAAGCAGCGTATGGAACCAGCCAGTGTTTGTTCTGTTCAAAATATGACAGGTAATCAGCCGATGCCAGTGTTTGCTTTCCGGTATGTTCAAAAATGACACGGATATACTGCATTTTCTGTTGCATCACGGCTTCATAATCCACAACCGGCAGTGCATTTAATTCGGCTTGCTGTTTCTGATAAGCTGTCAATAACACTGGATCGGCGTCTGCCAGTAATGATGCAATATGCAGGTAAAGAGGATGCAGGGCAAAAGCCGATATGGCCGCATAGGGATAGGAATCCATCCAGCTGCCTGTAGCCGTGGTATCATTCACGGGTAGCAGTTGGATCATTTTTAAACCGGTTTGCACAGCCCAGTCACTCAATGTTTTGAGATCAGCAAATTCACCCACACCAAAACTCTGCCGGGTGCGCAGACTGAATACGGGAATGGCTACCCCTGCCCCTTTCCAGCTTTGGTTGGGCAGGATGGCGAACCCATCATTAATCAGGTGGTAACGGCCTTTGAGCGGCGCTTCCTGCAATACGCGATTATTACCATCCTCCCAGCGTACAAACTGTTTCCGGTTCACATCATAGATGCCGTATTTGTATGCAATGGGAAAACTGGCTTTGCTCAGGTTGAGGTCGATCCTGAAAAAATCTTCATCTGCAGCACGCTGCAATAAAAGGGGTTCCAGTGTATCCCACTGACCCAGCAAAGGCTCACTACCCATGATGCACAAGGTTTGCCCCTGCTGCAACAATGGCGCTTTAACCTGTAAGGTATGTGTGATGGTCCTGGGCCTGTTAACAGTAACCGGGGTGTGGTTCTGCTTCAGTAATACCTGGGTGAAGGGCTCTGTATAAAAAGTATTTTCATAATACCCGGCATGGTTCCAGGCATCGTTGATATGAATATCTTTCTTTTTAAAAATGGCTGGAGTTAATACCTTATCATTTCCCCAATCATAACTGATGGTTCCATCCGGCTCACGCAATTGATAATGGTAAATAACCGGATCGGTTGGTACCTGATTGGCCGGGATCTCCCATTGCGCCATCCAGTACTGTTCATTGAAATAAGTCATGGGCAGCGCCAGCGCCGGATCATTATTGCCCAACATGGGATGATTCCCGGTGATGAATAAATCCTGGCCAAAATGCGTAGAATAACGGAGCAGGAAGGTAATACGGATCATGCCGCTCTTGTTACCATTTGCATCCGCCGGTTTCTTTTTCGGGGCCGTGCTGCTTTTTTTCCCGGTTGCGGTTGACCGGACTGTCTTTTGATCCGCCTTACCAGCTTTGATGCCCCCTGCCGATGCCTTTTTGGTCTTTACAGCAGTCGTTTTCCTATTGCTGCTGCCAGCAACTGTTTTCTTTTCTATGGCCAAAATCAAGCGAGTTTAGATTTTGCTAAAATACACAATTAATGTGTATACGACACACAATAAATCATGTCAGGGTATTACCTGCAGATACTGGGTGTAAGGGCGGCAAGTTACGGATCAGATCTGAAGCTTTCTCTGCAATCATGATAGTGGCGGCATTGGTATTACCCGATACCAGCGTGGGCATAACAGACGCATCGGCTACCCGCAGTCCACGTATACCATGTACGTTTAAGTCGGGATCTACCACCGACAGGTTATCTGTTCCCATTTTACAGGTTCCAACCGGGTGGTACAGGGTTTCCAGGCTTTTACGGATATGGGCATCCAGGTCGGCATCGGTTTCTGCAGCGGCGGGGAGGTGAAAGCCATCCGGACAAATGGCACGCAAGGCATCGCTGTGCATCAGCTCTATGGCTTTGCGTAAGCCCGCCCGGAGTATGGGCAGGTCTCTGGGATCGGACAGTACATTGGGTTGTATTAAAGGTGCGTCTTTGGGATTGGAAGTTTTAAGTCCGATATAGCCACGGCTGAACGGATGTAAAAGCACGCTCATGATACCTATACCGCTGTTGCGGGGGAAAGTCTTGAGGTTATACATATCCGTACTGTAATCCGGCGCTATGGCAATGGGTGCAAAATGAAACTGTGTATCCGGTCTTTCTCCCGTACCGGAAAGATTCAGGAAGGCATTGGCTTCGAGGGGACTATTACCCAGCGGGCCTTTTTTTAAGAAAAGGTATTGCAATAAGGCTTTGGCCATGGACATGGGTGCGAGGATGGCATTGGCAGTAGGGATATTGGTAAAGGCACTTACGCCCGACCAGACATGATCCTGCAGGTTTTTCCCCACACCTGGCAAGGCATGCAGGACATCTATTCCCTGTTTACCCAGTTCCACCGGATCACCTATACCCGATAGCATTAGCAATTGGGGTGATTGTATGGCACCTGCCGCAAGTACCACCTGGTCGGTACAATTAATACGCTCATGTCTTCCATTGGCGAGTAATACTTCCACCCCTACTGCTCTCCCGTTTTCAATCAGTATCTGGCTAACCTGTGCCTGTGTTCTTACCGTGAGGTTTCTGCGTTTCAAAGCGGGCTTTAAAAAAGCGGTGGCGGTGCTTTGCCGCCGGTTGTCTTTGATGGTAAACTGTAATAAGGAGGCCCCCAATTGATCTGGTCCGTTATAATCGTCGTTCCGGGGAATACCTGCTGCTGCACAGGCATCCAAAAAATACTGCGCTGCATCGCTGGGCTGATAGGATTGGGTAACATTCAATAAGCCGCCCCATCCATGGAAAGGCCCGCCAAATTGCTCATTGTGTTCCGATCTCACAAAATAGGGTAAGACCTCCTCGTATGACCAGCCTGCATTACCCATGCCGGCCCATTCATCAAAATCTGCACGATTACCGCGTACATATGCCATGGCATTGGTTGAACTGCTGCCTCCCAGGGTTTTGCCCCGCGGCACATAGAGCCGGCGCTGATCTGCATAAGCCTGTGGTACGGTCCAGAACGACCAGTCAACTTCCGTATGATTCAAACGGGTATAAGCTCCGGGTATATGTATTTCCCGTCGGGTATCGGCGCCCCCTGCTTCCAGCAATAATACCTTACAATCGGTATCTTCCGTAAGGCGATTGGCCAGTACCGAACCGGCAGAACCTGCACCAATAATGATGATATCGTACGACATAGCTTCTTAAAAATAACAGAAATTCGTCATCAGCGCTATTTGTTTGGGTATTATGTCTGCATGAATAAATGCCTTTATGCATTCACATACCCCTATCTTTGTAAACTAACAATTGTTCGTATATGGATATGGAATCAAATCGCAATGAAGACTGGATGAAGCTTGCCTGGCGTAATACGCAGCAGAAACTGGAGACGATTAAACTGGGGGGCGGTAAAAAAGCGATTGAAAAGCAGCGGGAGAGAAACAAACTCACTGCCCGCGAACGGATCAGCTATCTCTGCGATGCGGATCGGCCGTTTATTGAAATCGGTGCTTTTGCCGGCTATGACATGTATGAGCAGGAAGGTGGTTGTCCGGCCGGGGGTACCGTTGCCGGTATTGGCTATATCAGTGGCAGACAATGTGTGATTGTGGCCAATGACCAGACTGTTAAAGCAGGTGCCTGGTTCCCGATCACCGGCAAGAAAAACCTGCGTATGCAGGAAATTGCCATGGAAAATAAGCTGCCCATTATTTATCTCGTGGATAGTGCCGGTGTTTACCTGCCTATGCAGGATGAAATATTTCCCGACAAAGAACATTTTGGCCGCATATTCCGCAACAATGCCCGCATGAGTGCCATGGGTATTACACAGATTGCTGCCGTCATGGGTGCCTGTGTGGCCGGTGGCGCCTATCTGCCGATCATGAGCGATGAAACCCTGATGGTGGAAGGCAATGGCAGTATCTTCCTGGCAGGCGCTTATCTCGTTAAAGCAGCCATTGGGGAAGAAATTGATAATGAAACCCTGGGTGGCGCTGTTACCCATACCGAAATCAGTGGTATCGCCGATTATAAATTTGATACGGAACAAGCCTGTCTCGACCACATCAAAAAAATCATGAACAAGCTGGCGGCTCCGGCATCTGCAGGATTCAGTCATATACCTGCATTGGCACCCAAAAAAAATCCGGAATCATTATACAGCATCATCCCCGAAGGAAATCTCAAGCCCTATGATATGCTTGAGATCATTGAAAGAATTGTGGACGACAGTGTATTTGATCAGTTCAAGCCCGACTATGGTAAGACCATTCTCTGTGGCTATGCCCGTATACAGGGCTGGGCAGTGGGTATTGTAGCCAATCAGCGCCTGGTCTGTAAAAACAAAAAAGGTGAAATGCAGATCGGGGGTGTGATTTACAATGACAGTGCCGATAAAGCCGCAAGATTCATACTGAACTGTAACCAGAAAAAAATTCCATTGGTGTTTTTGCAGGATGTTACCGGGTTTATGGTAGGCAGTCGCAGTGAACACAGTGGTATCATCAAAGATGGCGCCAAGCTGGTGAATGCTGTTGCCAATTCAGTAGTACCCAAGATCACCATTATCGTAGGTAATAGTTACGGGGCGGGCAATTATGCCATGTGTGGTAAAGCGTATGACCCGCGTTTTATTTATGCCTGGCCATCGGCACGCATTGCAGTGATGGGTGGCGATCAGGCCGCCAAAACACTGGCACAGATACAGGTATCAGCCATGAAAAATCAGGGCAAAGAACTAAGCAAGGAACAGGAATCGGAATTACTGCAAACCATCAAAGAACGATACGACAAACAGACCAGTCCGTTTTATGCTGCTTCCCGCTTATGGGTGGATGCAATCATTGATCCGGCCGATACACGTAACCTGATTGCTGCAGGCATCGCAGCAGCGAATCACAACCCGGAGATCGATACCATGCGGACAGGTGTATTTCAGGTGTAGGATTTTCATGCATTATCCCTGCTGAAGCTTTACTTTGCATCAAATCGACTATGCCCATGAAGTCATATCCTATTTATACGGTTGATGCTTTCACCGATCATCTTTTCGGTGGTAATCCTGCCGCTGTTTGCCCGTTAGAAAGCTGGCTGCCCACCGAAACCATGCAACAGCTGGCCATGGAAAACAACCTCTCCGAAACAGCTTTTTTTGTAGCCAAAGGTCCCGGTGAATACGATATCCGCTGGTTTACCCCGGAACTGGAAATAGATCTGGCCGGTCACCCTACCCTGGCCACTGCTTATGTTATTTTTACGGAGCTGGGCTATACCGGCAACAGCATTCAGTTTCATTGCAAGAGTGGTATACTCACGGTTACCCGACAGGCTGATAAACTGGAAATGAATTTCCCCGCAAGAATGCCTGTTCCGGTGGTTGCGCCCGATGCATTACTCCAGGGTTTCTCCATACAACCAAGCCGTGTATTACGTTCGCGCGATTATGTACTGGTGTATGAGCGGGAAGAA
This sequence comes from Chitinophagaceae bacterium, assembly GCA_009996675.1. GTDB lineage: Bacteria > Bacteroidota > Bacteroidia > Chitinophagales > Chitinophagaceae > Sediminibacterium. Next base: position 109,084 of record JAACZQ010000002.1, on the reverse strand, counting down.
GATGTAGTGGCGGCTGTACCTGATTTCAACTACCTGAACCAGGTGGAAACGCTGGGCATTATTATTACGGCTCCTGGAAAGGATGTTGATTTTGTTTCCCGCTTTTTTGTGCCCAATTCGGTTATTGGCGAAGATCCGGTTACCGGTTCTGCCCATGCAACACTCATCCCCTTCTGGGCTGCCGCATTGGGCAAGCATACCCTCAACGCAAAACAGTTATCCAAACGTGGCGGCACTTTGTGGTGTGGTTTACAGGAAGATCGTGTAACTATTGCCGGTCAGGCAGTACTGTATATGAAGGGGGCATATTATCTGTCATGAGTCAAGCAGCAGCCCACCAACTGATCATTTATACCGATGGTGCAGCAAGAGGCAATCCCGGTCCGGGTGGTTATGGTATTGTGATGCTCTGGGGAGAACAGCGCAAGGAATTTTCGGCCGGATACCGGCTCACTACCAATAACCGGATGGAATTACTGGCGGTGATTGTAGCATTGGAATCCCTCACCCGAAAGAATATTCCCCTCAGTATTTATACCGATAGTCAGTATATCGTAAACAGTGTTGAAAAGAAATGGCTGGATAACTGGATCCGAACCGACTTTAAGGGTGGTAAGAAAAACAAAGATCTCTGGCTGCGTTACCACCAGATTGCCAAACATTTCCGTATCCGGTTTGTGTGGGTGAAGGGGCATGCCGATAACCCTTACAACAACCGCTGTGATGAACTGGCCACTCAGGCAGCAGATGGTACTGACTTATTGGTTGATACGGTCTACGAGCAGGAAATACATGGCGCCTGAACGCATGATTGAAAACGGATCAAAAAGAAAAGGCTTCCTGTTGGGAAGCCTTTTCTTTGAGTATGTTAGAGGCAATATTAAGCTTGTTGGCTTGATACCGATTTCTTTTCAATCAGTAAGAACCCGCCAAACAGCATACCGGCGAATACCAGTGTAGCGACTACGCTGTTACCATAAAAAGGAATACCATCGGCATAACACTGCATCAGTCCGCTGAATGTTTTGGGACGACCATAACCGCCGTTACCAATCCATACCAGGAAATTCGATGTCAGGAAATAAGCGGTGGGGGCAGCCAGTGCAGCGCCAATTACCTGTATCACTTTACGGGAATTCAGCAGGAAGCCAAATGCAGTAAGACCAGTAAACAACAGGTAATTCACCCATTGTCCGCTGTAAAAGCCCTGGATATCTGTATAACCGGCCACATACATAGCCTGGTACAGCAGATCAGAGAGGAACATCGAAAGCAGTGGCAGCGCAAAAGCCCATTTTTTGTTTTTAACAAAGAAAGCACCTCCAAAGAGTGCGATGGCAATCTGTGGAGCAAAACCCAATGGACGATCGGGCACAATGCGGTATACGGAACTCAATAATACGGTTAAACCCAAAGCGATCAGAAGAGACTTATTGATTTTCATTTGATGGAACATTTCGATACAAAAATAGGTTGAAAATCCAAAAAGCCCGGTTCAATTTTCCTCATGCTGTGGATTAACAGTAATGGGAACAAATGCACGGTATAAAACAGCCGGTCCGGAAGAGTTAAGCGAATAGGTGAATCCGGGGAAAACGACTACGGCTTCACCCTGACGAATCACACGTTCCTGGTTCACCACAAATGCCCCTTCGGTAACCACCCATATTTCGATGGTCTGAGCGGAGCTTTGGTAATGGTAACCTGCTGATCCCTGAATCTGTGCTATGCTGAAATCGGGAACCGGACAATGGAATACGCGCTCTCCATCCAGCACAGCTTCTCCTTTGAGTATGACCGGTTTTACCGCTTCAAAAGAAATATGTTTGAGTAATTCGGGTACATCAATGTGTTTATTGGTAAGTCCGCCCCGCAGCACATTATCACTGTTCGACATCAGTTCCACATTTTGTCCCTCGAGATAAGCATGCGGAATACCCGCGGCCTGAAAAATGCCTTCACCGGGTTGTAGTTGAACGATATTGAAACAGTAAATAGAGAAAATACCCCGGTCGATGGTTTTGATCTCCGTTTTGCCTTCAAACAATTTGGCTACCCACCAGCCCGGCTGCGAACGATCCAGCAATCCCTCCCGCTTCATACGAATTTCCCGTTTAACCAGTGGCAGGAAGAGCACATCCAAATCGGACTGATCCATCTCCATTACAAACTGGTACAGACTTTTAAAGCCTTCTTTGCGGAAAAGTGGTAAAAAGACATTAAACTCTGGTACTGAATCTAATATGAGCTCTATCTGAGATAATTCTTTAAATCCATGTAACAACCAGAACTCACTGATAGCCAGCATTATCTCTGGTTTATGGTTGGTGTCTTTATAATTTCGGTTATGGGCATTCAGCGGGATACCCCGGGCTTCCTCATCTGCATAACCAGCCGCAGCTGCGTCCCGGGTGGGATGCACCTGTATCGAAAGCATTTCGCGGACATCCAATATTTTCAATAAAAAAGGAAGCCCCCCAAATTGCCGGAATACCGGCTGCGATAAAGTCCGCTCCGGGTGGCGGGCAATCCAGTCGCCCAGTGTAATCCCCTCCCCGATTTCCGGCAGCAATGCATTTCCCAGGGGATGCGATCCCATCCAGTACTCTGCAAATGGCTCCCGCCCGGGATTGGCCACCCCCAATAAAGCAGGCAGGTAATCAACTCCGCCCCATCCGTAATGCTGTACCTTACCTTTCAGTCCGGTTAGCCGTATATCACGCAAATCCTGGTCCATACAGCAATAACGCTGAATCTACCCAAACTGATATACAAACCTTCAATTTTAACGATATGTATAGTCATATTACCACCGGACGATTGGGTGAAGCCATTGCAGCCAGGTGGCTGGCACAAAAAGGCTTCTCCATACTGCACCGCAACTGGCGCTCGGGGCGACTGGAAATTGACCTGGTTGCCTGTAAAGAGTCCTGCCTGCATTTCATTGAAGTCAAGACCCGTACCAACCTTTCCTACGGATATCCGGAACAAGCCGTGACCCGGCAAAAAATGATGCGGATGCAACAGGCCGCCGATATTTTCTTACAGCAGCAGCCCCATTACAAGCTCATCCGTTTTGATGTTCTGGCCATTACGGTCTGTTCACACCAGGTTACTGAGATTTTCTTGTTTGAAGATGTGTATTTTTAAGCAAGAATGCAACCGGTTGGTCGCTTTAAATCACACCCCATGGAAACCCTCACTTTTCTGCGCAAACTCACAGCCAATTTCCCGCAAACACAACGCATGCCGGTTTTGTTTGTGGGGCATGGCAGTCCCATGAATGCTATTGAAGCCAATGAATTTGCACGGGGTTGGCAACTTATTGGCAGTAGTATTCCGGTACCCAAAGCCATCTTATGCATATCTGCCCATTGGGAAACCCGGGGCACTTTTATTACAGCCATGGAAAAACCGGCCACCATTCATGATTTTTATGGTTTCCCGCAGGCTTTGTTTGAAGTTGAATACCCGGCACCCGGAGATCCTGCATTGGCCAGGGAAACCGCAGCGATCATTCAATCAACCCCGGTGATGGAAGATCTTTCCTGGGGATTTGATCATGGCAGCTGGAGTATTCTGAAACATTTCTATCCACTTGCCAATATCCCCGTACTGGAAATGAGTATGGATCATACGCAAAAACCCCAATGGCATTATGAACTCGCCCGTGAACTACAGGCACTCCGATACAAAGGGGTGCTGATTATTGGCAGCGGGAATATGGTACATAACCTGCGTGTGATCAACTGGCGGATGAAAGATGCAGGGTTTGACTGGGCAGAGGAAGCCAATGCCGTCCTAAAAACATTGATCACCGAGGGCCGTCACGATCAGTTATGGCAATACCAGCAACTGGGAGCTGCCATCCAGCAATCCGTTCCCACACCGGAACACTTTATTCCACTCCTGTATACACTGGGATTGCAGCAAGACAGCGATCAGCTGGCTTTTTTCAATGATAAAACAGTAATGGGATCCATATCCATGACTTCGGTAATCCTAGGCTGATCAGCCTATACGGTCCATCATCTTTTCCACCATTTTAAAAGTGGCAGGGCAGTAAGCAATATTCTGCTGGTGTACATGAATGTATTCCACCATTTTCTTTTTGGTAAGGTGCGGAAATCCGGCACAATCATCGGGCCTAACTTCATAAATGGCGCACATATTACTGCGCAGGTCCAGGAACTGACAAGGCTGTTTTTTATTCATCCAGTCGCCATCTTCTTCGTCAAAATACAACCACTTCTCCCGAAACTCTTCTGCAGACATGCCCAGGTGATCGGAGATGCGGCTGATGTCTTTTTTGGTGAATGTCGGACTCATGGTTTTACAACAGTTGGCACAACTAAGACAGTCCACTTCCTTCCATACTTCCACACTGATTTCTTCAGCCAGCTTATCCAGTCGGCGCGGCGGATTCTTTTCAATTTTACCCAGAAACCGTTTGAGTCTTTGTTTATGGTGACGAACGCGTTGTTTGAAGGAGCGGAGATTTACCTGCATGTCTGTCTGAAATAATGGGTTATACCTCCGCAATATCGGCTATCAGTAGCTTATAGCCAAAGGCAATTTCAAAATCAGTATTCCATTGAAAATATCCTAATTTGAGCCATTGAATCCCGGACCGGTATTTGTTGTTCTTCACCATTCAAGATTGTTCATGTGGGAGCCGTATAAAAAAGGATATAAAGCCTATTTACAACTGGAAAAATCGCTGAGTGATCATTCGGTGATGGCCTATTTACGGGATGTTGCCAAACTCACCGATTTTTTGGAGCAATGGGGTCCTGGAAAAGCGCCGGGCGACTTAACATTAAAAGACTTACAGACTTTTGTGAAATGGGTGGGTGAACTGGGCATGACCGCTACATCGCAGGCCCGTATGGTATCGGGTATTCGCAGCTTCTACAAATACCTCTTAACCGAACAGGTGATCCAGCAAGACCCTTCTGCCCTGCTGGAAACACCCAAAACCAAACGCAAATTACCCGACACACTGGGTTTTGATGAAATAGAACGCATCATCAATGCCATCGAACTGGGCAGTCCGGAAGGTGGCCGCAACCGCGCCATACTGGAAACCATGTACAGTTGTGGGTTGCGTGTCAGCGAAGTAGTAGGACTGCGCATTTCCTGCCTGTACCTGGATGTGGGTTTTATCCGTGTGATTGGAAAGGGTAATAAAGAGCGATTGGTTCCGATTGGTTCCGATGCGGTTAAATACATCCGTATATACAAAGATCAGATCCGGGTACACCAGCCACAGGTCAAGGATCAGGAAGACATTTTATTTCTGAACAAAAGCGGAAAGGGATTGAGCCGTGTGATGATTTTTTACATCATCAAGGACCTGGCTGTAAAAGCGGGCATCACCAAAAATATTTCTCCGCATACATTCCGTCACTCTTTTGCCACACACCTGGTAGAAGGTGGAGCAGATTTACGGGCAGTACAGGAGATGCTGGGACATGAAAGTATTACCACTACGGAAATTTACACCCACCTCGACCGCGATTTTCTGCGCAATACCCTGCAACAGTTTCACCCGGCATTCCGGAAAGCCTGAAGGCTAAAAAATATGATGAACGTAATCCCGGAACCACCGGAATCAGGTAAATTTGTGCAGCTAAAACGATACACTGTATGAAAAAATTATTGATGCTGGCCGCAACACTTTGCAGCCTCACTGGTTTCGCTCAGGTAAATATGCCTCAGCCCAGTACTACACAAAAATTGACACAGGCTTTTGGTATGGGAACGATTGAAGTAACCTATTCCCGTCCGAATATCAATGGCCGTTCATTGTTAAAAGACAATAGCGACCTCGCACCATTAAATAAGCTCTGGCGCACAGGTGCGAATGCAGCAACCCGCCTGAAGTTTACCGACAATGTAACCATTGGCGGCAAAACCCTGGATACCGGTTCTTATGTTTTATACACCATCCCTGGCAAGGACAACTGGGAAGTAATCATCAATAAAGGACTGAACAACTGGGGAACTGATGGTTATAAAGAAGCGGAAGATGTGGTACGCTTCAAAGTAAAAGCCGATAAAGCTGCTGCTGCTACAGAAACATTCACCATGCAGATTGCCAATGTGGGGAATGAAACCTGTGAGTTACAACTGATCTGGGGTACTACCCTGGTACGTATTCCGGTTAGCACCAATGTAAAAGACCGTTTACGTGCACAGATTGAAAAGGCACTTGCTGTCGAAAAAGTAAATCCTGCTGTTTACCAGGCTGCTGCCAATTTTTGAGTGGGACAAAGATCTGAATAAGGCATTGGTAAATGCTACCAAGGCTACAGAAGCCAATCCACAGGGTTTCTGGCTTTTCCTGCTGAAAGCCAAGATTCAAAAAGCGATGGGTGATAAAGTAGGTGCCAAAACCAGTGCAACCAAATGTGCTGAAGTGGCTACCGAAGCCAAGAACGATGAATACGTGAAACTGGCTAATGAATTAATCAAATCCCTTTAATCACATACCTGATTATAAAAAAAGCGTTGCCATGGCAACGCTTTTTTTATACCGTTAATTCAATATGATTGCCTTCCGGATCCAGTACCACACTTTCATAATACCCATCCCCTGTTGTACGGGGTTCTCCGGCAATAATCAGTCCATCCGCACGCAGGCGTTCATTAATGCATCCACATTTTCCTTACTACCCAGTGAAAAAGCCAGGTGGTGATACCCGAATACATTTGCCGCTGCGTCTGATGGCTCCCTGATATCGGGCCGATGCATCAATTCCAACCGGGCACCGGAGGAAAATTGCAGAAAATAACTGCTGAATTGTTTGACGGGATTATGATATCCGGTATTGGCAGTTGCGTGAAAATACCGGACATAGAAGTCCTTCATCAATTCCAGGTTGCGGCACCAGATAGCCGCATGCTCCAATCTGATCATACAGTAAAGTAAACAAAAAAGGGAGTATTGCTACTCCCTTTCAAAAAGGTAATTCGAGACACCAAAAGTTTAACGCGCTTCGGCCATATCAGGAATGGCTTCTACTTTATAAGCACCGGCATCCAACTTGGCCTTGGTTTCAGTAAAAGCTTTCAGGGTTTCCTGAATATCAGCATCGGTATGTGCTGCTGTGGGAATCAGTCGGTAAATGATATGCCCTTTCGGAATCACCGGATATACCACAATAGAACAGAAAATATGGTAATTCTCACGCAGGTCCATCACCATGGCGGTAGCTTCTTCCACCCCACCTTTCATATATACAGGTGTTACCGGAGAATCGGTTTTACCAATATCAAATCCTCTTTCTTTCAAACCATTTTGCAGTTTGCGTGCATTTTCCCAGAGTTTGTCTTTCAGCTCAGGCATCGTACGCAGCATATCCAGACGCTTGAGGTTGCCTATAACCAGCGGCATCGGCAGGCTTTTGGCAAAAATCTGGGAACGGATATTGTAGCGGATATAATCAACAATGATTTTCGGCCCGGCCATAAACGCCCCAATGGAAGCCATAGACTTGGCGAAAGTGGAGAAATAGAGGTCAATGGCATCCTGACAGCCCTGCTCTTCTCCCGCACCGGCACCGGTTTTACCCAGGGTACCAAAACCATGTGCATCATCTACCAGCAAACGGAATTCATATTTTTCCTTCAGGGCTGCAATCTCTTTCAGTTTACCCTGGTCACCTGCCATACCAAATACACCTTCAGTAATCACGAGGATACCACCGGATTTTTGTTTTTCAACCAGGGCAGTAGCACGCTGAAGCTGCTTTTCGCAGTCTTCCACATCGTTGTGTTTGAACACATAGCGATGTCCGGGATGCAAACGCAGACCATCAATGATACAGGCATGGCTTTCTGCGTCGTAAACAATTACATCATGACGACCGCAAATGGCGTCGATGGCACTCATAATGCCCTGATAACCGAAGTTCATCAGGATAGCATCTTCCTTACCTTCAAATGCGGCCAGCTCTCTTTCCAATTGCTCATGATAATTGCTGTTTCCGCTCATCATACGGGCACCCATGGGCAGGGCCAGTCCGAATTCACGGGAAGCATCGGCATCCACTTTGCGGATTTCGGGGTGATTGGCCAGTCCGAGGTAATTATTCAAACTCCAGACGATCATGTCTTTACCACGAAATTTCATTCTGCTGCCGATTTCTCCTTCCAGCTTGGGGAAAGCGAAATATCCATGTGCACGTTCACGATGCTGACCAATGGGTCCGTAGTTTTTGATTAACTTCTCGAAGATGTCTGCCATATAAACAATTTGTTATTTTGTTATTATGATGCGATTAAATTGCCGCAAAATTAGTCATTTCCGGCTTATAGGTCAAGGCTAATTATTCACCATTACCGTATCTTCACGCCTGCTTTAACATTTCTGCCCGGCAGATTCAAACTTCGCAACATGAAAAAAAGCTTGATGCTGGCCCTTTCCGGGCTTTTTGTACTCTTTTTACATGCCCAAAAAAACAATAATCCCACCCCCGCAGCTTCCAATGGCGTACCCCGGCCCAAACTGGTGGTAGGGCTGATGGTTGACCAGATGCGCTGGGACTACCTGTACCGGTACCAGAACCGGTATGGCAAAGACGGCTTCAACCGCCTTCTGAACCAGGGCTTTAGTTGCGAGAATACCTTTATCCCCTATACCCCTACTGCCACAGCCTGTGGTCATGCCTGTGTGTACACCGGCAGCGTCCCTTCCATCAATGGGATTACCGGTAATAACTGGTGGGACAGCAAACTAAACCGTTCGATGTATTGCGTGGAAGATAAAACCGTAAAAACGGTGGGTTCCGATAGCCGTGACGGCGAAATGAGTCCGCGTAACCTGGTTAGCAATACCATTACCGATGAATTAAGACTGGCCACCAATTTCAGGAGCAAAGTCATTGGTATTTCCATCAAAGACCGTGGTTCTATACTGCCAGCCGGACATTCTGCCAACGCCGCATACTGGTATGATGAAAACAAAGGCATGTTTATCAGCAGTACCTATTACATGAATGACCTGCCACAGTGGGTAAAAGATTTCAATGCCCGTAAACTGCCCGATACCTATTATGCACAGGGGTGGAATACCTTATACCCAATAGAAACCTATACCCAGAGTACGGCGGATGCAAAAGAGTATGAGCGTACCGAGATTGGCCCGAAAAACAGTTTCCCCTATGACATGAAGGGGTATATCGGCAAGGATTACTGGAAACTGCCCTTTATGCCACAGGCGGCTACTTATACTTTTGAAATGGCCAAGGCTGCGGCCATCAATGAGCAAATGGGCAAGGGCGCTGAAACCGATTTCCTGGCAGTCAGTGTTTCTTCCACCGATTATTCCGGTCACAGTTTCGGTCCCAATGCCGTTGAACTGGAAGATACCTACCTGCGTCTCGATCGCGATATTGCCGATTTCCTGAACTTTCTCGATAAGCAGGTAGGAAAAGGCAATTACCTGCTTTTCCTCACAGCCGATCATGGTGCTGCGCATGTACCGGGTTTTCTGAAAGAGCATAACCTGCCCGGTGGTTCGGTTACCCTGAGTAGTCTGGTAAAAAAAGTGAACCAGGAAATGTTTGAACAATACCAGATCAAAGACATCATTTCAAATTCCAGCTATTATAATCTCGCTCTCAATCACAAACAAATCGATTCACTGAAACTGGATATAAACCAGATCAAGAAAACATTGATTAAGCGATTTGAAAAAGAAGAAGGCATTTATCGCATTGTTGATAAAGCAGCGCTGGATCAATCCAACTTACCCAACCCGATCCGTGAACGTTTGCTCAACGGAAATTTCCCATACCGCAGCGGCGATTTACAAGTACTTACCCTTCCCGCCTGGTTCAAAGACAATCCCAAAGGAACCGATCACAGTGTATGGAATCCCTACGATGCACATATTCCCCTGGTATGGTATGGCTGGAATGTGCCGCAAGGCAAAACCAATCATGAATACTACATGACCGATATTGCTGTAACCTTAGCCGCCATGCTCCGTGTACAAATGCCCAATGGCGCCGTGGGTAAAGCCATTGAAGAAATTACGGGGAAGAAATGATTGTGCCGTCCACCCGCGCTTAGGCTTGACCACCGCTAAAGCTAAGGCGATACGCGGTGAGTAGTGAGTAGTCAGTTATGAGTGTTTTGGGCTGTCGGTTTTTAGCTGCTAGCTGCTCGCTTCTAGAAAAAAACAAACCTCCAACTTCTTCGATTTGACATCAATCAAAAAATCAAACATCAAAAAATCAAAAATCTGAAATCTGAGATCTGACATCCCCCTATCACTCCGTAGTAACCGAATCAATCAGATAGTCTTTGTGCTTCAGCCAGGATCGGTAATGATAATAAACCGCAGCCGAACGAACCAGGGTATCGCGGTTGTAATAAAGTGTAAGTGAATATTGCTTACCCACCGGCCCCTGGTACCAACGGTCGGATATTAATGCCATGGTATCAGCCGGGTGACCGAGGTAAGACCTGGCAATCGTACGATGCGCACGAATGGGTAAATTACGCCACTTGAACGGGAAGGTCCAGGCCGCTGTTTTCGGGATTGCCCAGTAAAAAACCGTGTAATATAAGGCCCCGGCCAGTAAGGCCGCTGCAACCAGTATCCGTATGGTAGTTTTAGGCTTCATGTAGAATTAAAGTGAAGATAGTGCCTTCTCCAGGATTACTGGTAGCTTCTATAGTCACGCGCATGGACTCCGCAAACTCACGGGCCAGAATGAGTCCTAGCCCACTCCCTTTTTCCCGGTGAGTCCCTTCCCTGCTTTTTCGCTTCTGATCCCACTGAAACAGGTTTTTGAGTTGGGTTTCATCCATCCCGCAACCATTATCACTGATTTGCAGTTGAATGATGCCATCTGGTTTTTCAGTGGCGCTCAACTGTATGATGCCCTCACTGGTATATTTATTCGCATTACTCAGAATATTCCGCAAAATGAAGCGCAACGCGTATTCATCTCCACGAACCCGCAGGCCAGGTCTGATCAGGCTACGGATCTGGTTCTTTTTAGGGTCAGCAAAAGGGGCAAGGATTGGAATGATTTTGTGTTCTACCAGGTTATGCAGATCTACCGTGCCAATATCCAGTGCGGGTTTACGCATCAGCAAACCTCCCCATTCTACCAGGTTGGTTAACATACCCATGGTACCATCCAGCTGTTTGTCCAGAATCCCAAACAGGTTTTTTGCATCTTCCGGCGACACCTGATCCGAACGGACCAGTTCCAGCAGACTTTTCAAAGATGCAAGCGGACCCCGCACATCATGCGAAATAATAGATATTATCTTATTCTGAACAGTGCCAAACTCTTCCAGACGGGCACGCTGCGACTCTATTTCCCGGTTGCGAAGCCGGAGCTCGAATAATTTAACGACCTGTCCGCTTAATACCTTCAAAGACATTTCCTGTGTGGGATTCAGCTGCCGGGGTATACGGTCAATCACACAAAGGGTACCCAGGGGGAACCCATTTGCGCTTATGAGTGGACAGCCGGCATAAAAACGGATGGATGGATCATGTTGAACCAGGGGATTATCGGCAAAACGTTCATCCTGTAACGCATCGGGGACAACCATCAGATCAGTGCCCATAATGGCGTGGCCACAAAATGAAGTATCCCGGTCTCCATCCCTGTGAGGTACCCCAATATGAGCTTTAAACCATTGCTGGTTCTGAGCAATAAGGGTAATGGTGGAAATCGGTGTTTCACAAATAGAAGAAGCCAATCGAACAATATCGTCGAAATCTTCTTCGTATTGTGTGTGCAATACTTCATAACGCATCAGTTCTCGAAGGCGTTCCGATTCGTTGGCAGGTTGAGGGGCTAAAATCATATAAATTGGGGGTCAGGGTTCTTTCTCAAAACCATAATCCCGCTCTACCAGGCAGATGCGTGTTTTATACCGTTGATACCACCGGCTTCTCCCCAACTCCTGGGCCAGCTGATGCTCGGTAATGGATTTCCAGTGTCGAATGGCTTCAAGGCTTTCCCAATAAGAAATGGTAATACCCAATCCATTGCGAACCGACTCATGGCCCAGGTAGCCGGGTTGCAATTCAGCCATGCTAACCATCTGTTCAGCCGTTAACTCATATCCGTCTGTATCACTGGTCAGCTCATTCGTAAAAATCACTGCATAGTAGGGCGGCTTAGGCGTGGAGGCAATCATAATTGTGTTAGTTTATCCTTTGTCAATTCATTACGCACATTACCGGTGTTCAGAGTACCAGCGGGTTCAAACAGCATTACCCATACTTCTTCCGGTGCATTGGGTCTGTGTTCCACCCCGCGGGGCACAATCAGAAAATCTCCTTCCTGCAAGGATACTACCTTATCCCTGAACTCCATATTAAAACCTCCTTTAAACACATAAAACAGCTCATCTTCTTCCGCATGGTGATGCCAGGTAAAAGGACCTTTGAATTTGGCCAGTTTAACGTGCTGTCCATTCAGACTACCGGCGATAACCGGGCTCCAATAGCTATTAATTTTTTCGAAAGCGTGGGCAAGCGCTACTTTATCTATCATAAGATTCTTTTATGAATTGTTCATGCAGTCGCAGTACCTGTGGAATCAGTAGTTGTTGCTCATCGTTCACGATCACAAAATCGCATAGCCGCATTTTTATTTCTTCCTGTATCTGCTGTGCCATCCGCTGTAAAACAGCGTCCCGCGATAATCCGTCGCGCTGCATCACCCGCTGAATTCGCAGGTGCTTGGGGGTATACACGCCAATGATATAATCCAGCCCGGCTGCAGAACCCGCTTCAAAAAACAAAGCTGCTTCTTTCACCACATATGCGGTGTTTTGCTCCAATGCCCAGGCTTCCCCGGCACTGATGGCTGCCGGGTGCACAATAGCATTCAGTCGTTCTAACTGATAGCGGTCATTAAAAACAATATCGGCTATCCATTTACGGTTCAGCTGTCCGCCTGCATAAGCTTCGGGACCAAACAAATCCGTCACTTTTGCACGCAGGCCCGGATCCTGTTCCATTAAAGTTTTAGCCTGTTTGTCGGCATTATACACGGGAATGCCCAATACCCTGAAAATATCGGATACAGTGGATTTACCACTGCCAATACCGCCGGTGAGACCAATCTTGAGCATACAGAAAAGGGCCTGGAATTTTATTCCAGGCCCTAATGTAAGTGTTCAACGCCAAAAAAAAGCGTTATTATTTTTTATCGGCAGATGCTTTATTGATCGCAGCACTCCATTCCATGCTCACGGAAGATTTTTCAATTTTCAGGTAGCTGCCGGGATTCACTTCCAGCTGAATGGTATTGTCTTCATTGATTTTATTGATGGTACCATGGATACCGGCAATGGTTACAATTTTATCGCCCTTCTGCATATTGTCTACAAACTTCTTTTGATCCTTGGCTTTTTTAGCTTGTGGACGGATCATGAATAACCAAAAAACCAGGATGATGGCACCCATCATCACCAACTGCACCATACCACCACCACCTTGCTGGGGGTTGCCTGCTGCTAATAAAACTGCATTCAAATTCAACATTGTTATGTGTTTTTGTTGTTTACAAATGTAAGGGTTAGTTACCGGATGGTTTTACTTCGCCGGTAAAGATAAGGGTGTGTTCATTAACCGGACTGGTATTCGTATGCACCATCACCACTTTTCGCACATTGCCGGGTTGTGATTTCCTGGAGTCGAATGCAGCCGTTATCTCGCCCATACCACCGGGAGCAATTGCATCTTTCGTGTAATCGGCCACCGTACAACCACAGCCTGCCCGTACATGGGTTACAAATAAAGGCCTGGTTCCGGTATTGGTAAAACGGTAACGCAGCTTGATGGTCTCACCCATGGGAATGCTGCCAAAATTCACCACCGAATCCAGCCATTGTACCTGGGTATAATTGGCCGTATCCTTCAACTGCCGATCTGAAACCGACTGGCTGGTACTGTCATTACCATTACCACAGCCCAGGAGCCCGGTAGCGATAATCGCTGCTATGCATAGCCACACCCCTTTCATATCAGGCTTTGTGTTTGTAATTAATCTTATGAATCTTACCCGCTTCGGTGAATTCCTTATGAATATTGTCGAGGATACCATTGACAAACTGACCGCTCTGCTGGGTACTGTATTCCTTAGCCAGATCAATATATTCATTGATGGTTACCTTGGTGGGAATGGTTTCGAAATACAGGAGCTCACACACACCCATACGCATCAGCACCATATCCAGGATGGCAATCCTTTCCGCATCCCAGTTTTTCAGTCTGGGCTTGATCAGTTCTGAAACATATTCCTTTTTCTCAATGGTGGTAAGCAATAAGGATTTGGCAAAGTCCCATTTTTCCTTGCTCACCATTTCCTGCAGGCTGTAACTGGCAGGCTTTTGTAAGAAATTCAGCATCAGCTGCTCCATCATTTCAGCATCATCATCCCAATTATTGAAATGCTCTTCCACATGACCAATAAAGTTTTCATTGGGTAACATCAGATTGGTAAAAATAAAGCGGACGATTTCTTTTTCCTTGCCTTTATCCCGACCGTCTTCGGTGATGTATTGCTGATAAATGGGTGCTTCACAGAGTTCGTGGTAGATTTTACGAACCAGGTCGCTGTCCACCAGCTTGGAAGGATGATAGATTTCCAGTGCTTTCTGGTAAGTAGCACTCTCCAGGATTTGCCATAACAACTGGTTACCAGCGATCTTGATATTGATATTCAGGTCCTCTTCGGTAGGTAAATTGCGGGAAGCCCTGCGTTTGGCATAATATTCTGCATAACGGGCCACTTCGGTAATAAAATACAGCAGGTAAACGAATAATTCGGTACTGCGGTCGAGCTGCTTCTGTAATTCCTGCTCGGGTTTGCGGAAGGATTTTTCACTTTCAGCTGCCTCCATCATATAGAGCAGTTGCATCACTTTCACGCGGATATTTCTTCTGCTGATCATTTTATAAGAACTTGTTTTTCGAACCGCAAAGGTATAATTTTTAGCGGGCTGTACAAAATGAAAAAACCCGTCCGGGAACGGACAGGTCTTAACCTTGATACAACCAAATGAAATAACTCAGGCTATGGCTCTACAATATCAGTCTTCAACGGTACCAATGCTCCACCAATGGTGTTGATATCCGCGTCACTAACACCATTCTTTTTCAAAGCCGCAACCAGGTCATTCACCAGTGCGTTAAAATGAACATCTTTAATTCCCATTCCCACATGTGCCGCTTTCATAGACAAACCGGTATAGGTTTCTGTACCGCCTACAGCCTGTCCGATTTGATTTACCAGGTTCATTTTCAAGCGGTCAACCCGCTCCTGTGACCGGGCTGTAGTGGCAAAAAATCCATTAATGACATTATCTGCTACGACAATGCCAATGAAATCATCTACGACTTTCTTGATGCCCATATTGCCACCCAGGCGCTGATACAGGGCACTGCCGGCATTCACGGGGACATCATTTTTCTTACAGGCAGTAAAACCAACCAACAAAACGAGGGCAATACCCCCCAACCGAAAGAGACTCTTTTTCATTGCAATTTGATTTAAGGTGAAGAAGGAATACAATAACTATTTCCGGATATTCAGTGTGTACATCAGGCGCTGGAAACCGGTAAGATCAACCGGACATTCAGCACGGTTGCCAACGGGTTGCCGCTCAGCCAACTGCTGATCGAAATTTTGGGCCTGCTGCAAAATGGCAGCCCGGCTGGTTTTCCGGGGGTCGATGGTAATACAGAGGGTGCGACTGGCCAGGCCAATATAGCTGGCAGAAACCCCGGGTGCGGACTGCCAGAAAGCGGTGAGGCGAACAGAATCATATTGTGTATACGATTCCGGGAACTGAAGTACTACGATCTGGGTTGGATTTTCCATGTAAATACGTTCCCCCAGGGAAGGTTTGCGCCAATTGGCATATACCAGGAGACCAGCAAACAGTACCAGGATACTGGTCAAAACCACCCGGACGATCCTACGGACTATTTTCATAAATGCGTGTTTAGATACCTTACATACGGGTTAAAAAACGGTCCGGATTGCCGGTACACAAAAAATAAAGGCCGGGGAATTAATGAAAAAATGACATCCGTACAGAAAACTTACCCCATCTTTGCCGCCCATACTGACAAGGTTTACAGGGATTAGGGGCCTCCGGACGGCAATACTGAAATTTTGACTTATCCGGGCGGGATGGCATAAAAATCGCTGAAAACGTATCAGAATTAATTAAACCTTCTAAATTAAAAACCAATAACGTATGGCTAAGAAACTCAACGTTACTCCTCTGCATGACAGAGTAATTGTTAAGCCGGCCGCTGCTGAAGAAAAAACTGCCGGCGGAATTATTATCCCTGATACAGCAAAAGAAAAACCCCAGAAAGGAACCATTGTAGCCGCTGGTGCGGGTAAAAAAGACGAGCCACTGACTGTAAAAGTGGGCGATACGGTATTGTATGGCAAATATGCCGGTACCGAGATCCAGATCGATGGTCAGGACCTGCTCATCATGCGTGAAAGCGACCTGTTGGCAATTGTATAATTTGAGAATGTGGTTTGTGAAACTTTGAAAATGAACACTTCACTTTCAGGTTTTCCGATCAAACATCCACATCTGTATTTTCAAATTCCAAATTTTCAAATTTTCAAATTGAATAAAAATGGCAAAGCAGATTTTCTTCGATATCGAAGCAAGAAATAAAATGAAAAAAGGCGTTGACACCCTGGCCAACGCAGTAAAAGTTACCCTGGGTCCCAAAGGCCGTAACGTGGTAATTGAGAAAAAATTCGGTGCACCTTCAGTAACCAAAGATGGTGTTACCGTAGCCAAAGAAATTGAACTGGAAGATCCCATTGAAAACATGGGTGCACAAATGGTAAAAGAAGTAGCTTCCAAAACCGCCGACCTGGCAGGTGATGGTACTACTACTGCTACCGTACTGGCCCAGGCCATCATCAGCGAAGGTTTGAAAAACGTAGCCGCTGGTGCCAATCCCATGGATCTGAAGCGTGGTATCGACAAAGCTGTTGCCAAAGTGGTAGACAGCCTGAAGAGCCAGTCACAGACTGTTGGAAACGATTCCAAGAAAATTGAGCAGGTAGCTACAATTTCTGCCAACAACGACAGCGAGATTGGTAAACTGATCGCTACTGCCATGGGTAAAGTAGGTAAAGAAGGTGTTATTACCGTAGAAGAAGCCAAAGGTACCGATACTACTGTTGATGTGGTAGAAGGTATGCAATTCGACCGTGGTTATATCTCTCCTTACTTTGTAACCAACAGCGAGAAAATGGAAGCAGAACTGCAGAATCCTTATATCCTGATCTACGATAAGAAGATCAGCGCTATGAAAGATATCCTGCATATTCTGGAAAAAGTAGCCCAGAGCGGTCGTCCCCTGCTGATCATTGCAGAAGACCTGGAAGGTGAAGCACTGGCTACCCTGGTGGTAAACAAACTGCGTGGCACATTGAAAGTAGCTGCTGTAAAAGCGCCTGGTTTCGGTGATCGCAGAAAAGAAATGCTCACTGATATCGCCATCCTCACTGCAGGTACGGTAGTAAGCGAAGAGCAGGGCTTCAAACTGGAGAACGCTGATCTCAGCTATCTGGGTCAGGCTGCTTCTGTAACCATCGATAAAGACAATACAACTGTTGTGGGTGGTAAGGGCAAAAAGGCCGATATCCAGGCCCGTGTAGCCCAGATCAAAGCCCAGATTGACAATACTACTTCTGATTACGATCGCGAGAAACTCCAGGAGCGCCTGGCTAAACTGAGCGGTGGTGTGGCTGTACTGTATGTAGGTGCTGCAACCGAAGTGGAAATGAAAGAGAAAAAAGACCGTGTGGATGATGCCCTGCATGCAACCCGCGCTGCTGTTGAAGAAGGTATTATACCTGGTGGTGGTGTAGCTTATATCCGTTCCGTAGAAAGCCTGGAAAAACTGAAAGGCAGCAACGAAGATGAAGCTACCGGTATCCAGATCGTAAAACGTGCGATTGAAGAGCCCCTGCGCCAGATCGTAGCCAACAGCGGTATCGAAGGTTCTATCGTAGTGCAGAAAATCAAAGAAGGCAAAGCCGATTTCGGTTTCAATGCCCGCACAGAAGTATACGAACCCCTGTTCAAAGCCGGTGTGATTGATCCTACCAAAGTAGGTCGTGTTGCCCTGGAGAACGCCGCTTCTATCGCCGCAATGCTGCTCACCACTGAGTGTGTTATTGCCGATAAACCCAAACCCGAAGCTGCACACAGCCACGCTGGTGCTCCTGATATGGGTGGAATGGGTTACTAAGAACTATTCCAATCAACGGAATCATAAAAAAACACCCCGCGATATCGTGGGGTGTTTTTTTATGCAGTAAGCTGCCGAATAAAAAGAAAATCAATCACTTAGTTGTTTTTACCTGTTCTAAGGCCACTTTCCTAAAACCAATGGTCAGGAAATACTGTGCCATACCATAGGTGAGCATCACACCGATATCGGCCCAAAGGGGCAGCCCATAAAACTTGTTGACGGCCAGTAAAGCATCACTGGACACAAACAGTAAGGCCCCGGGAATAAAACTACGCCATACCAACACCCTATAACCCGCTTTTTCCGCCGTATGGGCAGCCAGAGAAGCCATCAGGCTGATAAATGCCATGTACAATAAAATGGGCAGCTGGTATACACCCAGGTAAGGTTTCAGCCAATTGAATAATAAAAGACAGAGCAATAAAAGCCCCAGGAAAAACAACAGAAAATTTCCTTTCCACCGCAAACGGGCCGGATGCAGTTGAATAAAATACAGGCTATAATGCACATGTGCCAGTATAAATGCAATCATACCCGCCAGAAAAAATTCCGCACCGGAAAAAATCAGCAGCCCGTCTCCTATCCAGGAAAAAAACAAACCAACATAGGCCCGCCAATATTGTTTCAGCGAAACACCGTTCAGCACCAGCATCAGGATCAACAGCGGCACCAGCAGCAATTTAGAAACCAGTCGGGGTGTTGCCATTTCCTGCTGAATAAAGAGCAGCTGTGCAATCAATACAATCCAGAACAGTATGGGTATATATTTTTTCATGCTTAAGGGGTTCATGTTTGAATATAGATCAGGTTTCAGCCGCATGTATTTCTTGCAGTGCTTCGCGGAAAGATAACGGCTGGTACGACAATTCCCGCACGGCTTTCTGTATTTGCAGTCCGGATTGCTTGGCCCGCCGTACCGGTTCCGGAAAAACATCGGCGGTAACGGGTTCAATCAGTGTAGCATCCAGCCCCCATACATCAGCCACTGCAAAAGCCATTTCACAGGGCGATACAATATCTTTTCCCGCCAGGTGATACACGCCCTGTCGCTGGTAAGTAATAATTTGCTGCAAGCCCATGGCAAGATCATTCACATAGGTTGGTGTTCTTAATTGATCGGTGACCACTTGAATGGGTTTACCGGTCTGCAACTGCTGTTTCACCCATTGAATAAAACTCGGTCGCATTCCCGGATACTGGTTCCCGTAAATAAAAACGGGTCGTACAATGGTCGCAGTAATACCCGAAGCCTCTACCAGTTGTTCAGCTTTCCATTTCGATTCGCCATAGAAATTCAGTGGAGCGGGCAGATCATCTTCGCTGTGCGGGCCATGTTCGCCGAAAATAAAATCGGTAGAGAAATAAATAAAATGTACCGGATGGGGTCTGCTGGCTTCCAGTAAATGACGGGTGGCTTCTACATTCTGCAATAAACAGGCTTGCGGGTTTTGGTGGCATTCATCGGGTTTGGACATGGCTGCGGTATGAATAACCACATCGGGTTTAACCAGATCAAAACAATCAATCACTGTACGAACATTCGTTAGTTCCACCGGGTGATAAAAACCTCGTTCCGGCAATGCAAAACGTACGGGGCCACGAGAGATACCGTGTACCTCAAAGCCTTTACCAGCCAATATTCTGAAGAGGTGCTGGCCCGTGAAACCATTGACACCCGTGATCATAATCTTCATATAACAATTTTACTAAAATAGATGCAGAATACCGCACTTGGCATTTGCCTCCAATTGCTTATTTTTGAAACTCCGTGTAGCTGATACACATTTTGTTATACAAGGCATTGGCCAAGTTTTACCATTGCATTAAAGAAGAATTGCATAATAACATGTCTGCAAAACAAGTAACCAAAATCGGCGTATTGACTTCCGGTGGTGATGCCCCTGGAATGAATGCTGCCATCAGGGCTGTTGTAAGAACCGGTATTTACCATGGATTGGAAGTGTATGGTGTGATGCGTGGCTACAGTGGCATGATTGAAGATGATATTTTCCGTATGGATTCGCGTTCGGTGGCCAATATCATCCAGCGGGGTGGTACCATATTAAAAACCGCCCGCAGTAAAGAATTCTTTGAGCCCGAAGGGCGCAAGATAGCCTATGAGAACCTGCGCAAGCGGGGGATCGATGGACTGGTGATCATTGGTGGTGATGGCAGTTTCCGGGGAGCTCAAAAATTCAGCAACGAATTCGATATTCCCTGTATAGGCTTACCCGGCACCATTGATAAAGATATTGCCGGCAGCGATTTCACCATTGGTTTTGATACCGCAGTGAATACCGCTGTAGAAGCCATCGATAAAATCCGGGATACGGCCGATGCACACGACCGACTCTTCATTGTAGAAGTAATGGGCCGTGATGCCGGTTATATAGCTTTACACAGCGGTATTGCCACCGGTGCAGAAAATATCCTGATCCCTGAAGCCAAGACCGATATCGATGAACTCATCAGTTCACTCACCGAAAAAGAAAAAAGAAGAAAGCTGGTTAACCTCATTGTGGTAGCCGAAGGCGACGATTTTGGCGGCGCCAATGAAGTGGCAGCGGTATTGAAAGAGCGACTGCCCGCAGCCGATACGCGTGTGTGTATACTCGGGCATATACAGCGCGGCGGAGCACCTACCTGCCTCGACAGGCTGATCGCCAGCCGCATGGGGTATCATGCCGTGGAATGTTTGCTCACCGGTAAACACAACGTGATGGTGGGTATACTGAATAATAAACTGCATTATACCCCGCTGAATAATGCCATCAAAGCCAAACAGAAAATATCAGACGACTGGTTAAAGATTGTCAAGATCCTGGCCAGTTAATCCGACTAACAAAGCAAGCAAGAAGCATAACCAAACAACCCAACCGTATGTCAAAAAACATTGAAAAATACCTGCACGCCAATATGGACAAGGAAGCGGGTATTGAGCATGTACACCACAAAACCAAAATTGTAGCCACCGTAGGTCCTGCCTGCGATACCTATGAAAAGTTATTAGAATTGGTAAAAGCCGGTGTAAATGTTTTCCGTTTGAACTTTTCACATGGCGGGCATGAAGACAAAGCACGCATCATTGATCATATCCGTAATATCAATAAAACACAGCCATATAATATTTCCATCCTGGGAGATTTGCAGGGCCCCAAATTACGTGTGGGTGAAATTGAGAACAATGCACTGGATGTAAAAGTGGGTGATATACTCACATTCACCAATGAAAAATGCATTGGCACACTGGAGAAAATCTATGTCTCCTACCCCAATCTCGCCGGTGATGTGGTAGAAGGCAATATCATTCTGATTGATGACGGCAAACTGGAAGTAAAAGTAGTAAGCAAGGAAGCCAATGGCGATGTGAAAGTAGTGGTAACCCTGGGTGGTATCCTTTCTTCCAAAAAAGGCATCAACCTGCCCGATACCAAAATATCCCTGCCTGCCCTCACAGAAAAAGATTTGCAGGATCTGGATTTTATCATCGAGCAGAAACTGGACTGGGTTGCCCTGAGTTTTGTTCGCAGTGTGGATGACCTGGTGATCCTGCGCAGCAAGCTGAAAGAAAAAGCCAGCAAAACAAAAATCATTGCCAAGATCGAAAAACCTGAAGCCCTCACCAATATCCGCGATATCATTATTGAAAGCGATGGTATTATGGTGGCGCGTGGTGATCTGGGTGTGGAATTACCGGTGGAGCAAATCCCGCTGATTCAGAAAGAACTGATCCGCAAATGTATTCACCGTGCCAAACCCGTTATTGTGGCCACCCAAATGATGGAAAGCATGATTGACCGCGTGAAGCCCAACCGCAGTGAAATTACCGATGTGGCCAACGCAGTACTGGAAGGTGCAGATGCGGTGATGCTCAGTGGCGAAACAGCTACCGGTCAGCACCCCGCCCTGGTGGTACAAACCATGCGCAAGATCATTCGTGAAGTAGAAAAAACCGATTACCGGTACAATCGCTCTGAAGACCTGAAACCACAGTCGCACTCGCCCTCCTTCCATAGCGATGCCGTTTGTTACAATGCCTGTAAGATTGCCGAAGATGTAGGCGCCCATGCACTGGTAGGCATGACCCAGAGTGGTTATACCGCATTCATGCTGAGCAGTTACCGGCCCAAATCGCCGCTTTATGTATTTACCAAAGAGAAATCGCTGGTGAATCAGCTGAGCCTGAGCTGGGGTGTTCGTGCCTTTTATTATGCAGAAGAAGAAAGCCTGGATGATATCATTGCCGATCAGATCAATATCCTGAAAAGCAGGGGCTTCATACACGAAGGTGATGTGGTAGTGAATACCGGTAGTACACCGGTAGACCAGCACCTGCCCACCAATGTGATTAAGATCACAACGGTTGAGTAAACAGGTGACGACGACAGCCCCGAAACCGTAGCAGGCAAACCATGCATGACTGCAAGATCAGGATCATATGATGTATATCTTTCATTAGAATGATCGAATTTGACCAATACCGGCTCGAAAAGCCGCAGAAAAAGGGAAAAAAGCAAGCATAACACAAGCTTTATGCGTTTTTGTGCGGCTTTATAAGGCAAAATTGTTACATTCGCTAAAGACAAATGACTATGGCAATGGTAGATTCTTTTGAAAAAATTCCGGTTCGTATTCATGCCAACTCCAAAGAGGGTTCCAAATATGTAGCAGCAGAGATTGCGCAACTGATCCGCGAGAAACAGGCACAGGGTAAGCATTGTGTACTGGGACTGGCCACGGGCTCCACCCCCATCAGTATGTACGCCGAGTTGGTGCGCTTACACCGGGAAGAAGGGCTGAGTTTCAAAAATGTGATCTCCTTCAATCTCGACGAATATTATCCGATTGACAAAGATGCTTTCCAGAGTTATTGGAGTTTTATGCATCGCCATCTGTTCAATCACGTAGATATTGATCCTGCCAATATACATTTACCGGGTGGCGACTGGCCCAAGGATGAAATCAAAAAGTATTGCGCAGCGTATGAAGAGCGCATTGAAAAAGCGGGTGGTATTGACCTGCAGGTATTGGGTATCGGTAACAATGGTCATATTGGATTCAACGAACCCGGATCCAGCATTTCATCCCGCACCCGTTTGGTGAACCTCGATAACAATACCCGTATCTCCAACGCCTACGAGTTTGAAAATATTTCCAAAGTACCCCGCCTGGCAGTTACCATGGGTATCAGCACCATCCTCAAAGCCCGTCGCATCCTGCTGATGGCCTGGGGTATGAAAGCGGCAATTGTAGCCCGTGCTGTGGAGGGCGATGTAACCGAACAGGTACCCGCCAGTATTCTTCAGCAACACCAGGATTGTACTTTTGTAATCGACGAATCAGCTTCAGCAGAACTCACCCGCATCAAATCGCCCTGGCTGACCGGCGAATGCGAGTGGACACCCAAAATGATCAAACGTGCCGTCATCAACCTGGCACTGGAACTCAATAAAACCGTACTCAGTCTCACTGCACACGATTACAATGAGCATGGCTTATCCGACTTACTGGTTGAAAAAGGCGATGCGTATGAAATCAACCTGCAGGTATTTTACATGCTCCGTGACAGCCTCACCGGATGGCCCGGCGGTAAACCCAATGCGGTTATTCCCGGTCACCCCGAAAGAAGCAACCCCTACCCCAAACGCAGCCTGATTTTCTCTCCCCACCCCGATGATGACATCATCAGCATGGGTGGTACATTCATGCGTTTACACGATCAGGGACACGAAGTACATGTAGCTTATCAGACCAGCGGTAATATTGCAGTAACCGACGAATTTGTTACCCGCTTTATTGATTTTGCGGTTGGTTTTGAAGAGATGTTTGGCATTGATAACCATAAGAGCCAGGAAATTCTGACAGCTGCCAGAACCTTCATTGCATCCAAGCAAAAAGACCAGCGTGATACGGCTCAAATCAGGGCCATCAAGGGTTTGATACGCCGTTGTGAAGCCAAAGCCACCTGCCGCTATGTGGGCCTCACCGATGACCGTTGTCATTTTATGAACCTGCCTTTCTATGAAACCGGCACGGTAGAAAAGAATCCCATGGGTGAAGCAGATATTGACATCACCATGGCCCTGTTGCGAAAATTAAAACCACAGCAGATCTTCTGCGCCGGTGACCTGGCCGATCCGCATGGCACCCATAAAGTATGTCTGGATATTATTTTTGAAAGCATGCGCCGGTTAAAAGCTGCCGGTGAAGCATGGGTAAATGATTGCTGGGTATGGTTGTACAAAGGTGCCTGGCAGGAATGGGATATTTCAGAAATTGAAATGGCTATTCCCATGAGTCCCGATCAGGTGATGAAAAAACGTTTCGGTATTTTCATACACCAGTCACAAAAAGATATGGTCCCCTTCCAGGGAACCGATAGCCGTGAATTCTGGCAACGGGCAGAAGACCGCAATGCGAATACCGCCAACCTCTATGCATTGCTGGGCATGACCAAATATGCGGCGATGGAAGCATTTGTTCGCTGGCACTATTAATGCAATACTTATCATAATTCTCTTATAAAGGCCCGGTACATTGTGTATCGGGCTTTATATTTGCCGGATGCAGCAAGAGCGCCCTGAGACCATATCAGTACAATGGAGCAAAGCCTGGCAAGACAACTGGTTTCGTATTCGCTTTATGACCGTTTGTCTGGTAACCGCTGTCATGCTGGTTTCTTTACCGGCTTTCTTCCGCTATATTGAACAAAGAAATGGTATACAGTTAGAGGATCCATTATTACAGCTGATCCCATCGGCCGATGTATCTATCCCCACATTCCTCATCATCTGGTCCATCTCCCTCATGGTATTCATCAGGGGTATTCAGCAGCCTTATTTTATGTTGTTTATGCTGGGGGCTTTTACCCTGCTTGGATTATCGCGTATCGTGAGTATTACACTGGTACCGCTTGAACCACCCGTGGGATTAATCACCCTCAAAGACCCGCTGACCGGTGTTTTTTATGGAGGTACCGATGTGTTCATCACCAAAGACCTTTTTTATTCCGGGCACACTTCCAATATGTTCCTCATGTATTTATGCCTGAGCCGCAAAAGGGATAAGCAACTGGCTTTATTGGCCGCCTGTACCGTGGCGGTGCTGGTGCTGGTACAGCATGTACATTATACCCTGGATGTACTCGCTGCTTTTGTATTTACCTATTTCATTTTCCGGTTGAGTAAAAACCTGTTACACCCAACTCAGAATGCTTCTCCCAGCTGGAAATAAAGTCCGCTGTTATGCCCCCGACCAATACCATAGTCGATGCGCAGGTTGAGTTTTTCAGATTTATTCAAAGCATAACGCATACCACCGCCAAAAGAATATTTCAGGTTGGTCAGATCCAGTGCACCCAAACGCGAAGCCACATTACCAAAAGAGGCAAATGCCACCAGTCCGAATCGTTTATACACCGGTCTTCTGTATTCGCCCTGGATCACATACTGGTTCAGGTCGCGGAAACGGCCTTCATAATAACCACGCATGGAACTACCACCACCAAAAGCCGCGAGGCTGCGTAAAGGAACATCACCACGATTGGCAAATACCCAGGCCTGTAATGCAATAACACCCTGATCACCGGCTTTCATAAAATGACGCAGGTCCAACGCATAGTTGGTATAATCATAATCCGATCCGCTGAAAGAACCGAAGCGACTTAAGTATACCTGTGCAAAAAATCCTTTATCGGGTGAAAAAGCATGGTTACGGGTATCATAGGTAAGGCTGATGCCGGGGCCGGAAACATGGTAGCCTTTTCGTCCGGCTACATTTTGCTGATCAAATAAACCACCCGCCTGGTATTGAATATTCCATACCCGCTGGTATTCATACCGGAGGCCAACAAACAAGTGACGGGCCACCCGGTGCATCGGATGCAGAAAAACGTAAAACTGCCGGAACTGGTAGTCTTCAAATGCATTGTCTTTCGTGTCCTTACCCATGCCCCAGAATTTATCGGGGAAAGAGCTAAACGAAAAAAGTTCGTTAAAAATATAGCGTTCTCCCTGCAGGTACTGGGTACCGCGCATGGTAGCAATTAACTGGTGCCGGAGGGAGTACAAAACCGCAGCCTGAAGCCCTGAAGTACGGGACAAACTATCGCTTGCCCGGCCCCGGAATGTGAGCGACGCCGCACCACCCGCAGCCCAACTGGTTTCCACGGAACGGGTCAGTGCCGGGAACAGGATTAATTTAGCTTTTTCGACGGCTGTGTCCTGCGCATAAATGTTGGAAGAAACGGCGGAAAACCCGCAAAAACACGAAAGTACAAGGCCAAACTGCTTGATTATTTGCTTCATACAAATGCAAAATACAGTGTTGGGAGGTTAAACCTGTACATTCTACCCATAAATTGCTTAGATTTGCCTGTTTTATAAGCAGTTTTGCTTCACAAATTTGTAATAATTAATTAACATTACAGTTATATAAACCGAATTAGCCTAAGAATGAAAAAATGGGAAAGTCATTTTCAGCTGGGTGAAACACTAACCCCCGAGCAACTGGAATTTTTCGATGAGCATGGCGTGATCGTTTTCCGGAATTTTATCAGCAAAGAGCAGGTTTCACTGTATATCAGTGAGTTGAAGCGTTTGGAGAGTAAATGGCTGGAAGAAAAAAAGGATAAGGTCAACGGTATCCCCCTGAAATTCGGAAAAGATGAACAGGGCAATACTACTATCCAACGGTTATGTTTCAGTTCCCTGTACTCAGAACCATTGCACGATCTGTTGTCTGATCCCCGCCTCAAAGCCCTCACTGCTTTGCTGCATCCCTATGAAGGAAGAATTGCAGAAAATGAAAAAGATGGTTTGGTCATCAACAATTACATCAATACCCCCAACAGCACATTTACCCAGATGGGCTGGCATACCGATAGTCCGCGTGACCTGTTCATGGGACAGAAGATTATGCCCATGCTCAACGTAGGTATACATCTCGATACCTGTCCTTTCGACAACGGAGGGCTGCGCGTATTACCCGGCACACACAAACAGGGTATGCTGAAACTGCTGTTTGGTAAAAAATATTTTATCGACAACAACGATGATAACCGTGAAGTAGGTTTCGATATCCAGGCCGGTGATCTTTCTGTACACGATGGCCGCCTCTGGCATCGCGTAAAACAATCACCCAAGTTTGGTGAAGAAAGCCGCAGAAGGGTTATGTATGTGCCCATTGTAACCGGCAAATACAAACCGAAAGATGAGAACAGCAAGACCCCGTTCTACCATCGTTTTACCGGGAAAGTACACCACTAACCGGGTCATACATCATTGGAAAAGGTCAACCCCGGTTGACCTTTTTTTATAAACTGTAATCATGTTATACGCACTTGTTACCGGCGCCAGCAAAGGCATAGGAAAAGCCATCGCCACAGAACTGGCCGCCCGGAAAATACCCCTCCTGCTGGTGGCACGCGATGAACAGGCACTCGATGCATTAAGTGCATCACTCCGGCAACAATACCAGGTGCCGGTACAGTACCTGGTATGCGACCTGGCCAGTGATCAGGCACCCGCAAAACTGCTGGAATGGATCAACACCAACGGCTACGAATTGCATATACTGGTGAACAATGCCGGTTATGGACTCAGCGGGGCTTTCGAAAATTATACAGCAACTGAACATACCGACATGATGCGCGTGAATATGCAGGTACCGGTAATACTCACCCACAGCCTGCTGCCCATGCTCAAAAAACAGCAGCAAGCCTATATCCTCAATATCGTAAGCTCAGCAGCGTACCAGGCCGTACCCGGCCTCTCAGTATACGCCGCCAGCAAAGCCTTCATGCTGCGATTCAGTCGCGGTTTGCGCTATGAATTACGCAATACCACCGTATCCGTAACCGCACTCAGTCCGGGCTCCACCGACACGGGTTTTGCACACCGGGCCAAAGTGGGAAAAAAGGGATTAAAAGCAGCCGAAAAAGTGAATATGACACCGGAAGCCGTGGCCAGGCTGGCAGTCAATGCCATGTTTGCCCGCAAACCCGAACTGATCACCGGATGGGTGAATAAACTGGGCGCTTTCCTGGTATGGCTTTTGCCCGATTTTATCTCGGAAAAAGCAGCAGCTTCCATCTATGAACTGGATTAATCCGGCAGAAAAAAGGAACTTGTTTTTGTAATTTATTTTTTTGCCTTTATATTTGCACCCCGTTACTGATTTAAGTAACACCTGGCTGCGTAGCTCAACTGAATAGAGCATCTGACTACGGATCAGAAGGTTTCAGGTTTGAATCCTGACGCGGTCACGAAAAATAAATAAGGCTGAAACTCAATGATAGCAATAGTTTCAGCCTTATTTTCCCTCTTTCCATATTGATAGCGTTTTGTTAATCGTTAACAACTCCGCTAACAATGATTACACTGCCCAATGGTTGCTATTGCACCGAACTGAAGGTAACTCCCACTAACTGGAAGAAAGCGTCTGCATCTACTAAAAGAGATTGGTATATATGGTACCGATTTTATGACCCATCGGTCCGTAATGACAAAGGACGGATATCTCCTAAACTTGTTATGGTTAAGGGGATGAATGAATTTAAAACTCCAACTGATCGAAAGGCTGCAACGGAGGAGTTAATTAATATGGAGATGAAGCGCCTTCAGATTGATGGATTCAATCCGATTACAAAACAATATTGCATAGACGCATATAACACCCCAGTCGTAGACCCTAATACTCCATTAATTACTGCAATGGAGATGGCTTTAAAAAACATGAGTGTTCCGAAAACTACTGCGGCAAACGTAAAGAGCTGCTTGAAGTATGTAACAGTCGCAATTCGAAAAATGCGTTGGGATTATCTTGTCTTGAAAGATGTCAGCCGAAAGCACATAAAAGCTATTCTCGATGCCTGTAATTTATCAGAAGTATCTTATAATCATTACCGTGCCTATTTGATGATGCTCTTCAAACAGATTGACTATCACGAAGTAAATCCAGCGAGTGGAGTGGCTAAAAAAGCACTACCAAAGAAAATACGGCCTATCATGGTCAAAGAACTTCGCCAGAAAGTTGAGCACCATTATACCGAAACAGCTCCGGATCCTGCATATTTGAGATTCCTTCATATTTTCTTTCATTCCGGCGCCAGAGAGATTGAATTGTTAAGGATGCAGAAAGATCATGTCGACCTGCCAGGCCGTAGTTTTATTGTAACAATAAAAAAGGGAGGATCTTCTCGTCAAGTGTACCGCCCGATCAAAGATGCCGTATACGATGAGTGGGTAAGTCTCTACAATGAAGCCCGGCCAGGAGAATATCTGTTCGGCATCGACTTTACGCCCGCGAAAGAACCCTGTAAGCGCGATTACCTTACCCGAAAATGGCACGATGAAGTAAAAGCTGATAACAAAGATGGCGGCCTTGGAATTAAGGTTGATCTGTACACATTGAAGCATGCTAATCTGGATGAAACAGCGGAACTGTTATCTCTCCAGGAAGCCTCCAAGATGGCCGGGCACACGACCCCCGTAATTACAATGGATCACTACGCCTTGGGAGAAAAAGCAAGGCAAGAAGAACGTCTGAGAAAAGTAAATAACCCGTTTTCATAATACATTTGGTTAATGAAACAGCATCAATTACCTCACCAGTTGAGAGGCCTTACTCGGAATTTAAAGACCGGACTTTATGAGGTTACTGAGGCTGAAGTAACCTACTCTATGAATTTGGAAATGACCAGGGATGCAAAGGCTTTCTTCCGGAATAACTTCTCAGGCCGGCTCGCTGAATGGTACAGCCAGCTACCCAGGGAAGAAAGGGCCATGGTAATCAGATCAGGCCATCAACTCCCGGGTGATGACTCGTTTTATGCCGATCCGCATTATGATTGATGTTTTGCTTACTTTTATCTCATAAAAGGAAAGACCGCTGTAAACAACGGTCTTTCGCACAGTCTGAAAACACTGAATTAATTGTGTCGAGCTATAAATTCAATGATTTTCAGTAAAAGAAAGGCAATTTTTAAACCTTCTTCCCTCCAGGAGAAGGTTTTCCTTTTTGGACGCATTTGCCAGCGTCTCTTTTTCAATTGGTTGTTAATCATTATTTTATGGATTTTTTTACCGGTTACCTTCCGGTTTAGATTTAAATTAATTGGCGGAATATTCAGTTTGCCATAATGCCTATGAAGCTTAAAAGCACCTGCCACCTGTATTTAAATATTTCGACCATAATGTTTTTGCTGAAAATTCGATTTCTTTAACATTTATTTAACATTATCCCAACAAAAAGGCCCGGGTAGAAACCCAGGCCGTAACCAAAACAAACTGCTTATGAGAAAATGTGGCAATCAGCCACTTTGGAAAACATTATTGAGGCGCTCGTACAGGCCAGCTATGGCATCCTTTTCGCTCTGATCTAAGGAATGGTAGTTGCCGACTATTGTGGATCGGAACCATTCCCAAAGCAACTGTTTACACTCATCAGGATTGGCAAAGTCAAACAGTTCAGCGACTGCTTTCTGTGTGGAATCTTTCATGGCTTTTTATTGCCAAAATAATCTTCGCAGCGTCACTTTTTTACAGTATTAATACCTGATTTTTGCGCCGTAGAATTACCTGATTCCGCCTTATTTTCATCAGGGAAAAGCACTTTCGCCTGATTATACATGCTGGTGAAATTGCGCACTTCCGTGGGGGTCGGTGTGGCATCACGGCCATGAACCCACTCATCGCCATAGGCATCCGCCAACTGCTCTACTGTTCGAACATCTCCTTTGTAATATCGGCCGTTCACGTTTTCACCGATGAATATCCCTTTGGCCTGCACCCGGTCGCACACGAATGCTATCCCGCTGGCCAGGCTATCGAATACAAGGAATATCCGCTCCTTATTGGTCGTATTCTCACGCTTATAGGTAACAGCAGCGATTTTGGCATCCCAGGCCCGGGGCCACCTGCCGCTATCGGCCTGGGCTCCGCATAGGTTATTGCCATTGATCACCGAACGGCCATTGGATGATTCATTACGAATCACCACATACGCAGCCCGCTTTACCTCAACCGGGAATGGCGCCTTTTTAATGGCATCGATTATCAAAGCCATTTCAATCATTGATTTTTGGAAAGGCACCGTGGGCTTTTCCGGATAAAAATTTTTCATGCAGTATTGTCATTGGGTGATGAATAAGGGATTTTTGTGGCCGTATCGATCTTTCGCTGGTACAGCCGGTACCGCCAGGCGATCAGCCCGATAACCGGCAGTATCAGCCAGGCATACCATGGCACTTGCCATCGGAACACTTTTTTCTCCGCAGAACGGACCTCTTTTTTCAGTGCGGAAGCCAGGCTATCGACTTTCTGGGTTGTCTGGATCTTGCTTACCCGGGTTGAATCCAGTCCGGTATTTTTTGTGGTAGTTGTCGCCGACTTCTGGGCGGATCGTGTATCAGTGACCTTTTTTACCGGCCGGCCACCAGGGTCAATGACCATATTCCCGCTGCTATCACGTGAGATTACGACCGGACCTGTTGGTTTTACCGAATCCTGCCCAAACTCCACTTCTACCCGGCCAATGGATTCATCGGCTACAGTATTCTCTGTGGCCTGTTCGTAGGCTTTCTTATTGGCACTATCCTGCACCTGGTCAGCCGTGGACCGGGTGACATGGGTAGCGGAGCTGTCCACACTGGAATAAGTCCGCTGTTTGGATTTATTCACGATGCCGCAACTGCAGAGTATCGTAAGAGATAATACCAGGAAAACAGTTCGCCTTCCCAATATTATCTCCATGGTCGATTGAGTTTTAGTTTGCATTGTCGGTGGTTTTAGTGTATTCTTCGCCATTAGCAAGCACCATTTCAAGGGTGTTCAATATGCCAGAAAGCCCTACCCGTAGCCAAAGCATAACCAGGCTATTTTCTGCATACCCCATTGAAATCAGCATTACAATGGCTGTATCGGACAGCATTTCAGCTGCTCGTTTTGTCTTTCTGAACCAGCGCGGAGCTGGTTTTTTAGTGTTCTCGATTACTTGCTGTATCATTTTTTTCGTTTTTTGCGATTGAAGATTTTATCCCATATCCACTTAACTCCCAGGCCAACCAAGGCCCCAACGGCGGCCTTCCATCCAATTTGGAAAGTTTCAGCCCAATCGATGGCGTATGTATACCGAACCGGCGCTTGAATAAGGTTAACCAGGTTATTGCCTGCAGCAGCAATGGCACCTCCAGCCGCCGCAGCAATATTGTATTGTGTATTATGTTCCATCGATTTTAACGGGTCTATTTAAGGGTTAGGTTGCAATGATTACTGTTTGGGTTTCTCCGCAGCTGCCTGCCTTTGTTGCTGCATGGCCTGGAGATAATACCGGTAGTATGGTTCCAGTGGGCCCTGCAGCTCTTCGATTTGCTTTTTGGTCAGGCCACTTCCGGTTGAATTATCCAGGTACTGATACTGGCCGATTATCCAGCCAAGGGGAACGAACAGCGGGATCTTCTCGGCGCTGGCCAGTTCGGATACCGGGATCAGCTTATCCCCCACTTTGATGAACTTGGCGGACTGCGGCACCACCAGCGTATCGGTATTATGTTTCTCCGGTTTTGCAGCCTTTTCCTGTACGTAAGGCAACTTGGTTCTTTCGGGCTCTTTTTCGGCGGTTTGCGCAGTGCCGGCAGTGATTGTAAAGAAGGCCATAATGGCCAGAATGATTACTTTTTTCATGCTAATTGTTTATGGTTACTAAAATGTTTACGGTGCCCCCGGACGGTGTGATCGTACCGGTATCGATATCAGTGTCAGAAGAATTGGAGCTGCTGAATGTGTAGCCACCGGTGATTGTCACAGCATTGGCGTATCCCTCGAACAGTGACACGGACAGCAATACACGAATCGTATCACCCGGGTCGCAACTGAAGGATCCTGAATCCGTGTTGGAGGTATTCACCACAAGGGATCCGTTCTTATAGATCAGCAACGTCCGGCCGCTGGATGGCGGATTGTCCTCGAACGACCAGTTAACAGTATAACCGCAAGCCCCTACGGTTGAGATCGTGTTGCTGCCATTCATCTGGATTGGCTTGGTACCGGTGTTCGACCATATCCACTGATCAGTGTCTGATACCGTGAATGGATAGTACACCCCGCTGGATAGCGTGAATAGCGTGGCACCGGCTGACAGGGTGCTGGAGCTGCTGTACACCGTCTGGGGGTAGTCCCGGTTACCGGTGCATGCTGCTGATGCAGATACGAATCCCTGGTTGCCCACATGGTAGTCGGCGATATACACTGTATGCGTGTAAATCGTGGTGCAGGTGTGGCAATACCCGTACCAGTCAGAAAGCTTAACCTGGCCGGTTGCGGGGGGCAAGGTTGGGCTGTAAGGGTTCAGCGGGGCATACACGCCGTTGCGCGCGGCAACCAGGCTGAAATTGGCCTGTGAGGGCACGCCCAGCTCCGCCCGGATCATGTCCATGGTGATCTGCCCGGAAGTGGGCAAACCGACATATACTCTCTTGAATGAAAATGCTGCACAGATCGCTATGAAAGCGATCAACAGACTACCTTTTATCCAGTTCATATTTCAGTTCTTTGATTGCTTGAATTAATAAGGGGATCAGTCTTTCGTATTTAACGGCTTTGTACCCGTTTGGCCTTGTTATCACAGCTTCAGGCATAATGATCTCTATCTCCTGCGCCAATACACCATAGTCATGGCCGCTATACACATCCTGTTTGCTATTCCAATCATAAGAGTAACCACCGATACGTTCTACAGTTGCAAGGGCATTTGTAATAGGTTTGATATTATTCTTTAAGCGTCGATCAGAAGAGTAGTAAGCGATTACATCACCGGTAGAGCGAATTAAAGAAGCATCAATATTTGCGAATGTGACGTTACTGGAGGTATTCAGGTTTTGATTTGCTGCTACATAAGCTGCAGTACCAAGACCCAAAAATGTTTGTAATGCGGAAGCATTATATCTGTATATGTTATTGTTAACATCTTGTCCAATTATTGATTGAACAGTTGCGGATTGAATAGACGATGAAATATTATTCACATATCCACCAAGATGCGACACGGCTCCGGCAGTCAAACTGCTTGCTGTTCCTGTTAATCCTGTACCTGCACCAGAGAATGAACCTGCAGTGAAAGTACCTGCACCTGTTACAGAACCATCAATACCTAATTTTACTCTTGCAGACCCGTTGTCGTAAAAATGCCAACCAAGTTCACTTTGATCCCAATACAAGCCCCTATTTGCGTATCCTGATTGATTTATTAGCCAACTGTTACCTGTTGCTGATTTATAAAAAATAGGTGCCTCAAATGAAGATGCTGCAACTGAACTACTAAAGTTCACACCATTTGGAAATGTAATAGTTGAATTCGACCATGAGAAAAGAGTATTGTACCCATTATTAGCAGCATTTGGGGTTTTGAAACTTCCAGTTTCACGCCAAAAATATTCACTCCCATTTCCAGTAAATAAGCCAGAGGGGTTTGAACTCAAATCGACACCAAATGCAAGTGATTCATTTGCAGTTCCTGTATATCCGAGCATAACTACACCGTAACTATTACTATACCCAAAATTCGACCCTCTGGCAACATACATATCGCCGTATGCAGATTTTACAGCCGAACCATAATCGGCATATAAAACCCCTGTTAATCTATTACTATTACCAGCAGTTATAGGCAAATAAGCAGTTGATGTGTAAGCGTTAGAACCAAGTCCTAAGAATGATTGTACAGCAGATGCAGTAGAATATTTCCACGTACCGCCTGATTCATGCACCATTATTAAATCAATAGTAGATGCCTGAGAAGCTGTATAAATTTGGCTATTCCACTGTGTTGAATTTGTAGCCGTAGCAGCATTCCCCGTTGTGTTCTGATTCCAGGTAGGAACGGTGCCGGTTAAATCTGCATAAGTATGCGTGTGTGCTGACGGAGCAAAGGTTGAAGGCACGCCGGTCAGTTTAGACCAGGCAAGTGAGGTAATCCAAGCAGGGTTGCTATATGAACCATCTGTTCTCACATCACCAACCGTCCATGTCCTGTTTGCGGTGAGATCATAAGTAGTACCATTGATTGTAATTGTTCTGCTGGCAACGGCATACCCTGCACTTGCATGATTACCCCATGAATAGGCTGTATTCCAGTTCGCTGAATTATTCGTTGTGCTGTACCAGGAGGAAGCGGTATAGATCGGATCATTCTCCGCATCAGGGAATTGCATCCAAACCCAATTGGATAGAGTGCTGGCCGGTTCCGCAGCGAGTATGTAGGTTTTCTGCTGATCAGTCCGGATTGCCACATCTCCCTGTTGAGCAGACAGGGCAAGCATAGCAGCCTGTGAACCAACAGTGAATGTTTCCGTAATGGCCAGGGATGGAATTGTGGAAGTTGGCAGCTTGCCGGAGCCATCCAGCTTGACCAACTGATTGGCCCCATTGAAGGTATTACCCTGAAGCGTGACATTGGCACTTAACCGGGCATCTGCCAGCGTACCGGAGGTAATATTCGAAGCATTGGTGGCATCTACATTGGATACGTTATTCAGCGAAAGGAATGTTTTGATTGCGGCCGCATCTGTTGCATACTTCCATTGCCCAGACTGATACACCATCATAGCAGTGATCGTCCCGGCGGAGTACACCCCTCCATACTGCTGCCCATTCCACTGCGTAGCCTGGTTGGCTGTGGATGCATTAATGGGCCAGTTCCCGGCCGCATTGCTTCCATCCTTCTTTGCGTACGGGGTCAACATAGCCGCAGTATCGCCAACGGCTACCTTCCCGCTGATGGACGATAACAATGATGACAGCCACCCGTAACCAACCCACTTACCGCTCGTGTCGGTAATATTCAGCTTCTGATTGATCCGGGTACTTAGGCTGGATGTATCTACCGCATTAAGCTTGGTATTCAATCGGGCCTGTACGGCGGCCAGAGAGTCAATAAAACGGATTAACCGAGGATAGCCGGCCAACATTGCCGAGGTATCTACATAACGCACCCGCTGGCTGATCTGGGAAGCTTGATAAACTGAATCAGCAATCAGTGAGTTGATGAATCCGCGTAATACAGCACTATCACTTTTAACCTTGTAAACTGTTGCCCATATTGTGCTATCAGCCGTGCTCATTGGCTTCCAACTCGTGCCTTGCGGAGACCAAATCCAAAGAGTTTTACCGCATGTATCAAAATAGACCGCTGGACGGGTAGTATATCCACCTCTCAGAGTAGTTACACCAGCCGGCACGCCGCATCCGGATGGCAGCGATAGTGTGTTATCAACCGCCAGCCTTGATGTTTGAGTACTATTACCATTAGGTGCATACTGCGCTGAGGCAAGTACAGGAATGAGTGCTATTAAAAAAAGTATCTTCTTCATATTTTATGCGTTTGCTTTACACACAACTCTTATAAATTCATTTGGGACAAGCGGCTGTTCTGAATTGAATGTTGCTGAGCCTGTTTCATAGTCGTGTAATACTTGGTTGTAACCAGGTGCACTGCCGTCAATTTTGATATCTTCTACCTCTGCTCCGCCCCTGGTCATTGCTATAATTGTGCAATTCACCAATCCTGAATTTGTGAAGCCAAACTCCCCGCCAGTTGCCCGATAAGTAACCCGATAAATTTCTCCAGGCGTAACCGGCTCTCCGCCTCCACCATCTCCTGGAATAGATGGTGTTAGTACATTGCCAAATGATTCTGTGAATATTCGCTCAGGACTTTGCGCCGCTGTCCAAGTCGCTACCATCTGAAATACCTCAAGCTCTCCATTCCCGCGCGTTAATACCGGCTTGAGTTGAACATTCAACAGAATACCGGTATTACCCCCATACAGAATACCTCCCTTTGTTAAAAACCAAAGCCTTATAGTAATACCGGATAGCAATTCAAGTACACGCAAAAACTCATAGTTTTCCGATGTCGTCTCATCAATGGTGGCATTGATTGTTCTGACTTTTCGCGTAATCTGCCGCCTGCTTCCGCTTATTTCTTTTACAACCTCAGTCCATGGTGGCATATCGCCAATCACGCTGAAATACCGGATTAGATCCTTACCACTAAAAGAACTCCCAGCTGGAGGAACTCCATTATTCGATATCCTGGCTGACCATTCTTCCCCATCTGTCCAATCAGTAAATGGTACTGCTGATTTTCTGGCCATATAAACTGCCGCTATCTCGCTCTCGTTGAGATTTGGCATGCAGCTATTAAAAACTACTACCGGAAGCGTTTCAGTGAATTGGTTTTGATTACTCATTTACAGGTTTAAAAATACAAAGTAATTTGTATTATGAAGCTAAAGAAATATTCTTTGGGCAGGAGGTCTTCATATACTTATTGCTGAGCTCAAATTCTAACCTGCATGTTCCAATGTAATTTTCGCCATAATCTGGGGTCACTTTGAGTTGGTAAATGAGAGCTGAGTCTCCATTTTCAGTGATCCGCACATGATCATGTATAGGTAACATGGCCATAGCATCTTGGAGATAATCAGGTATAAAAGCCTCAAACTTGTGCTTATATACTACTCGATGGAATGAAGGCACAAACTCTCCTTCGCCGTTGTTTTCACCTTCCTGTATCAAATTGGGCGGCATTGCTTCTGTATAAGTATCCAGATATATCCTGTTTTTATATCCAGTCTGGTACAGCAATGGATCTATGTCGGACTCATTCCACCACTCCAGCTTGACCATGTCGGTGACCTCCTTAATCTCCAACACTTCGCTGTACCAATTCGTGAGCAGCGGACTACCCGGCGATATGGCCATGTCCGCAGTAAATACCACATAGTAAAATCCTGCCGGTAAAGTGATATCTCCGAGTGGATTGCCTTTGTAAGTAAAATAAACATTACCGTCTGTGGTCGTTTTTGTCTCGATCAGTGTGGCAATTTGGGCCGTCAGATCAAGTACAGCGTAACCGTCAATATCAAACAGTTTCCAGGCATTGGCCCCACCGAAATGATCTGTAATCTCTGTTTTGATCTGGAAAGGTAACAGAGCATCTTGTGGACATGGCAGGCCAAATGGTTCCATGCCTCGATGCTGAGGCCTGAATCTATGCTGCTTTGCTAAGTCTGAATAAAAAGTGAAAGGTATTTTAAGAGTAGTATTAATCATTTCTATACTTTATTATGAAGTTAAATACACCGTAAGGAGGCATATTGTCGTGTGGACCTCCCCCTCCTTCATTTACTTTCAGTGGTATGTCAGCAGCAGTCGGAGTTTCAGAATGGCCCACTAACTTATTTCCGACACCACCAATTGCCGCATAACCGGTTGTTGGGATATCAATATCCAATTCAGGTATCTGGCCGGGTTCGAGTGCTATTTCTTTATGTCCTCCAGTTTTACCTACTGTGTCGAAATCACTAATTTCAGGATCAGAGTTTACAGGAACAATTCCACAGGGAGGTAGCGCAAATGTAGTTACACCATCTCCTCCCCATATCGTTCCTATGACGTCAAATAATTCGGGATACTCGGAGATATTGAGTAATCCTCCATTTACATGCATCCAATTCGGTGGTATTGCTGCTAGTGAGCCTGGCCACATGAGCATCATTCCAATTTCCATTTCAATTACATTTATAGTGATTTTACCAAAATCGGTATCTCCATTACTATCAATTATCTCATAATCGAATTCATCCTGACCTACAAATCCCCCACGAGGAGTGTACATAAATGATCCGTCTGTATTGAGCGTGAAAGTCCCGTTGCTGCTCAAATAAACTCCTGGATTTGCAACATTTAATGGAGGAGCATCCGTTAGATCATTTTGCAACACTCCAGGAGCACTTTTTTCTACATAATATCCTTTCCAGCACCAGAAATAGTCATTGCGTAACTTAGGCAACTCATCTACTATGTCATCGTCACCGTATAGCAACTCGACTTCAAGTGTCTCATTTTGCAGATCATAAGTTGCCGACCGTACCGAAGCATTAGAGCCGAGGGTTGTATTGATCAGATCGTTAGGGTTAAAGTCCTCTCCGCAGCATAATGGAACAATAATCTTGTCCTGTTTTTTCGATTTTATTGTGCTTAGGAACGTTGTCAAAGCACCGTTCAAATAACCTTGTTTTATTGATCTTCCATGCCGGTAGAAATCGCGGTGCAATAAAGCCCATCCGAGAACATTATTTGGCAATTCTGCCCCTAATATTCCTGGTTCGCTATAAACATTCCCATCCTCATCAAGAGCCATAATAACGAATCCATCATCCTTTACTGCGCTATCAGGCAAAGGATTGCTTAAGCAGTGGATCACGTCAGTAGTAACAATATCCGCATTGTAGGCCTTAACTCCGTCAGAATTATTGTTAACGCAGCTACTACGATAGTATATATCCTGACCTTTGAAGTCCGCATTACCGGTCGCATCCATCCATGTGAATTGCTCCCTTGAAGGAAGCGAATCGGAATCATAGGAATATTTCCGGCTGAACGTTACATTTTTAGTGTAACGTGGCAAAGTCAGGTCCAAACCGGCACCGTTCTCAAACCAACTATAATGCTCGATTATAAGACTGCCATTATCGTCAATATCCCATTGGCAGTTGAACATCATGCAGAGGCTATTGAGGAGTTTATCGAGCGTAATATTTCCGATGGATGCATTAGCTGCAGCGTATGGCCGCTTTACGTCAGATTTTTGAAAAATGGCCAGTTTCTTAAGTTTATTAGGCTGACCGGTAACATAGTTATTGGCCTCAAAGCTGTCTGGGTTCCACTGGAAAAAGTTTGATTTCACTAACCCACCACATGTTTGACTGTGTAATGCCTGGATTAATGAGTATAAACGAATCCCATTATCAATTTGACCAGAATTATCCAATCCGATAACACTCCCAATTGTTGCGAAATTTCCACTACCGTAGTTGAAATACTGAATATTGTAGATTATTGGGGGCTTGTATAAACCGCCGCCTAAATCATAGCGGGCATAGTATTGAGTAATTGTTGCCGGATCAGTGTCAGCAAATCGTTCAGTACCGTATACTGCCCAACCATCCCCCGCCGGAGGAGCATCAGGATTGTCTTCAAAATATGTCTGTGTGATTGTTTCCAGAATGCCTGGAGCAAGATTAGCCGTAATACGGTCAGGCACAATGGCAAACATATTGTACTCAGCATCCTTATAATCATCATAGCATTTATACCTGTCGTTTTTGTCTACTTTGAAAATAACCTCTTGCTTATCCAGGTCCCATTTAGCGTTGTTAAATGCCAAGCGGCCGACAGCGTAGTCAGATATATATGTGCCACCGCATAGTTTGTCGATGTGCAGTGTAATGAATAAACAACGGTACTTGCTTTTCTCCAGCTTCAGTAGCCATAAATAATCCGATCCCTGGAACTTGATTTCTCCTTCAATCGTCTGATTGTACCCTTTCCGGTAATCGCTCTTATCATTATTCCACGATATCTTAGGCCGGGCAACCGGATTCACTGTTCGGATTGCCCTTCGATCTGAAGTAAGACGATATTTGTAAGCAGGTTGTGACATATTTTAAAAAAAGCCGCCTTTTTTTGGGCGGCCTTTTAGTTTTTATGGGAACAATCAATGGCAGTAATTATACAGCACTGGCAGTAAGATCAGGGCTGTAATGTTTATCCCAGGTCAGAGTTCCGCTCAATCCGACGATTGAATCAGTGCCTCTAGCGAAAACGGGATCCAAACGAAGAACAGCAACAATACCCGCATTTCCACCCAACATTTTACCTCCTTTTGTTTTTACCCAGGCTTTTACCTCACGGCGCATGCTCTGCGTGAACTGAGCAAATTGGTAGTTTTTCACAGTGATGTCATCAACATCAATATTGATAACATGGGTAGTTTTGTAGGGGAATCCGGTTCGGCCGCCAGAAATATCTTTAGTGGCGATTGATGGCTTAGGGTAATCACCAATGATCGGCAAATGACGGATCAGGTCATCTACAGTCGCATCACTACCAGCAGGTATGGTGGTGCCGTCATCTGCTAAACGATCTGCCCACTCTGCAGGAGCAGTAACATCGGTAAAATTTGCACCGGCTTTCTCACAGAGATAAAGGTCTGTGAATTCCGACTGTTCAATGGCAGGATCGCAATAATCACTGCTAACTTCGGGAAGTGGGGCTTCACAACCTGTTACGGGTGGTACCCAATCTGTGTGTGCCATAATGTGAATTGTTTTTGATTACTAATTTATTGGTATAAAATTACTGTTTTGTTTGTACTGAAAAACATTTTTTTTACCGCCTCTTCCATATTTTACGGGTAATGCTACCGTCCTGCTCGATAACATAGTCTCCATAGTCCGTAACGGTTTTACCGGGGGTCAATTTATCATCAATTCTTTCCAAAAGCCTCAATCTATCATCAATGCTACCAAGATGCGGATTGTCGAAAGAAAATGCATATTTCGCTTTCAGGTCATCCACCTCTCGTTGCGTGTTGATCGTGTCATTTACAGAGGCATCTGGCAAACGTGTACCGCCTAATACTTCCTTTAGAATAGCAGCTTTATTATCGGCATTTATCGCTTCAAGAAGTGGTAAATACTTCTGGCTGCTCCCTTTATTAACCGCAAACAGATATTCCTTGCCCTCATACTCAGCTATCTTTTTGCCTTTGGAATAAAGCCCGACTCCGCCATTTTCATGTGAAGGGCCATCAATCAAAAATCCTCCTCCCTTTCTAAATTTTGGAGTGTCCGATGTTGCTGCTGATATTGCATTCTTAATAGCCAGAAAAGATGAAAGCATTAGTGCACCGAAACCAACCGCCAGAGCAATACCCACAAATGGAATACCCGCGTGAGCCTTGAAAATTTTAGACATAGCATTGATCATATTAACACCAGTCTCTATGTTGCCTGAAATGATAGACGCGGACTGAATAATCGCCTCTTGTTTACGGATCTCCTCCAACTTTTTTTGAGCCGCTTCTTTAGCCGTGACTTGCTCTTGTTGTTTCTTCTTAAAATCCATCAATTTTGCCTCTTCATTCTTCAAATCATTCGAAAGGCCTTTTTCAGACAATTTTCGTTGCTCGTTAACTTTACTTTCTTGTTCTTTGATTTGATCATTCAAAGCATCAATAACCCGCTGAATAGCAGAAATTTGAGCTTGGGCCTGGCTTTCAAACAATTGCGTTAGATTGCTATACGCTCCTGATATGGCTCCTGTGAATCCATTAATGAATTGTTGTACGGCTGGATCTTTAGGGTTTAATCCCAGCGACTTGATTATTGTAGCTCCAAGGTTAAATTTTTTGATATTCTCGACTTCAGCTTTAGCCAGTTCTGCCCGTTTTGCAATTCCCTGGGCCATCAAATCATTGAGTTTCTTTTGATACTCGTCCTCATTAACAACTCCGATATCATACAGAAAATCAAGGTCATCAAGCTGCCCGGATATCGAATCAAGCTCATTCTGTCTGATCTGCTGTTGAGCTTTAAATATCTCCTCATCGGTTGCTAAAGGATTATCCATTTTTGCTTTTAGGATAGCATTCTGCAAGTTGATCTCTGAAATAAGGATCTCCCTATTATTGTCAAAATAACTTTTGAGATATTGTTTATCCAAATCCTGTTTGGATTTGGTTGCCTGAGCATCAATCTGTTTCAGTTTTGCATCTAATTCGGCTTCGCTTTTAATGGATTGCTGGGCATTCTCGACATCAATCAGTCGTTGTTGATCTATCAACTGTTTTTTAATCTCCAATTCCGCAGCACTGTGCTCCTTAACCAGAGTAAGAGATGCGTTCAAGTCATCGATCTGCGCGTTTGCCGCACTTATCCTTACATCTGCATTGTATTTTTTACGCAGTTCGGCAGAGTCTTTTTCTAATTTGGAACGGATGGCCAGTATCTTGTTGTCGGTAATGCCTTCCTGCTCCAGTTCTGTATCAGCCTGGAGTTTTAGTATTTCCAGTTTCGCATTCAACTCTTCCCTAGAGCCTTCTTTTGCTGAGTTTAACAGAATATTCTGACCTTCAATTTCGTTGTTAATGGCATTGACACGGAATTGCCGATTCAAATCATCGATTTTTTTCAGCGCATCGGCCTTGATCTTAAACCGCTCTCCCTCAGTCAGATTTACATCCGCCAAAGCTTGCTTCCTGGCGGCTTCAATTGCCTGAATTTGAATGTTCAACTCTTGCCGGCTTCCTTTTTCAGCTAGTCCAGCTTTGGCTTCGGCAAGAGCCGTAGCAGACTTCAGGCTGTCCAGATATAGCTGCCTTTGTCGTGCAGCAGCGTTATTTTTTGATTCAGCTTCAGCATCATCTATTTGCTTCTGGGCCTCTTTTGCTGCATTCAAGGTTGTTTTAATGCCATCAATCTGAGCCTTTAATGCCTCAACTTTTTTCTGATCATCTTTTGAAAGTTCACCATTAGCTACAGCCTGGTTCAGCATTACCTGAAGCTGCTCTTGCCTAACCTGCAACAAAGTTTCATTATAGCTAATATCTTGTTTTGTCAAGCCAAGATTAGCAAGTATGGATAGCCCCTCCTGCTTTCTAGCGGAAAGTACCTTTTGTTTCAGTACATATATTTCTCCCTCGCTTTTTCCTTGAGCTTGAGCCAGAGAAACTGCTTTTTCCGCATTGATTGCAGCATCCGAATAGACTTTAGTGTATGCTTTAGCTAACTCATTGGCATTATTCTGTGCCTCCTTCATAGCCTCAGCTACTTTCTTCTGCTCTTCGGCTGCATCTTCTGAACTACTGGCAAAATAGGCTATGGCGGCGACTAGCGCCC
Organism: Chitinophagaceae bacterium; assembly: GCA_009996675.1. Lineage (GTDB taxonomy): Bacteria > Bacteroidota > Bacteroidia > Chitinophagales > Chitinophagaceae > Sediminibacterium. The sequence continues at coordinate 65,051 of JAACZQ010000002.1, read as the reverse complement.
CAATTGCTATAAGGACTACACCGGCCGGATTCGCCAGCATCGCGGCATTAAGGGACCAGGTAGCAGCTGTTGCACCTTCCTCCGCAGCGGCCAGCGCAACTGTCGCGCCGGCTTGGGCCGTCTCAGCAACAGCCGTGGCCACTGAAGCCTCAGCCTGCTGTAGCCGCAGTGTTTTAAGAAGGAAAACATTGAGTGCACTGTTTTTATCGATTAGTTGGCCTATCTGCTGAACCCCCTGTAATACACTCATGGCTGCTGTAAGCTTTACCATGGTCTGTTGCAACTCTTCGTTGTCATCACCAAATAGAGCTACTGCTCCTTGAGCGGCAACAAATGCGCCAACAATACCTTGAGCACCCTGGATCAGTGCATCGGTAGAACTTGTGTCGCTGGCTAATAGACGTACCTGTGCATTGATATCTCCAATCCTATCTTCAATTTCGGCGGCTTGTGCTGCTAGTTTTATGAATTCAGGACTTCCCTGAGCCATTGTTCCTAATTCAGCCTTCATGGCTCTCAATTGAGTCTTTAGGCTTACGATCTTTTGAGTAGGCACATCAATTGATTCTGGAGGGATTACTGGAGCAGGAGCCTTTTCATCTGGCTGTTGATTCAATAAGCCAGAAACAGTATCGATAGTGCCCCCCAGTTGCTTTTGTGCTCCAATTGACAGATTTAGGTCACCCAGGTTTTCTTTAATGAATTGAAGAATAGTCTTGAACTGATTAAGGTCACCGGTCGCATTTTTAAGGCTTGAATCAAGAGCCTTGATCTTAGCCGGATCAAACGCTTCTGTATTGGCGGTTGCGATATTCCCAACATATCGATAAATCTGCGCCATAGCCTCCTGATACCGCTTTAGCGTATCCGATGAAAAGCTTTTGGGGTTTTGCGCGGCTATCTCCTGGAGTAGTGTATAATACCCCTTGAATTGATTCAGGGCAGTTTGCTGTTCTTTCCCTTGCTGAGTAATCGCGGAAGTGGTCTTTACAATGGATGAAGTTGCTTCCTTGTTCGCATTATTCAACCCCTCAAATGTTGCTTTCATTGAGGCATTACTCTGTTGGGCAGCCTCTGCCACCTCAACCAATCCCGATTTAGTCTGCCTCAGCCCCTGGATGACCGGGTTAGCATCCAAACCTAACGGAAGCGTATATTCACCTTTGCTTATTGCCATGATGCTTTGCTTTTAAGCGGTCAATTCTCCTTTTATGCAGGTCGAATAGGTTATAAAATGCATTCTCCTCGGTTCCTTTCAGTGTTTCCATCTGTGATATGTTCCCATCAGCCATTGAATACCATATCTCATCCCAATCTTTCCAGAGCTTGATTATTCGGATATGGGTGTACTCAGTGCGGTCATCTTTTCCCTTAGCTCGTTTTGAAGATCCGAAATGCTTTGCATGGCACTCTTGGAGCTTTCGGCTTCTGTTTTGAGAAAAGCGACCGCAAATGCGAAAAAACTGGCCTGAGTAATACCTTCCTCGGTCCAATCTTTAACTTTCTTCGCTACCAGGTCATCATTGATAAATCTGCGGTCTTCATCCGCTGCATTGATAAAACATGCACAGAGTTTCAGAACCGGCGAAGCATCTTCAAAGAAATTTCTGAATCCCCGGCGATTGTTATATGCCAGGACCACGATATCAGCAAACTTCTGCTGATTGGCCAGGTCATATACCTTTGCCCAATCTTCTTCCCATTTGCCCACCCTAATGCCAGCTTCAAGCTCCATTTTAGCGGCTTCAGCAAATACAGATCGCTGTATGCTGATCTCCTTCTCAATGAAATATTCAACGCCGTTGGCGATAAAAGATTTCTGCGAGAAATCAATTTGTTTCAGTTCTCTCATAAGTCAATGTCCGGTAATTCAACCGTACTATTTTTTAGTTCATGGTGACAATCAGGCAAAAATTGTATAATACCGTGCCGTATGAATGAATGGCACCGGCTTTTAGGATCGTCTTTATTTACCAACATGGACGGATTGAATGTGGGCTTATCAACAGATCCATTCCAGTCCCATTTCGGCTGGGCAGATCCTCCAACTTTGAACGCATGAACTATCCCGCATCCTGGACATTCTATCCAAACAGATTTACCTCCATCTGAGGTTTCGAATACTTTCGCTTTAGCCATTGTTTTTGGGGGTTAACGGTTGTTGAAATCCGTTTATCGGCGGCGGAGGTATTGGAAGCTGCTTCTCAATCAGAGCTTCATAAACAGCCTTCAATACAATCACATTCAGAATTGACTGTGCGATAAAATACAAATGCCAGAATGCATTGTAATTGCACCCCGACAGATCTGTGATCACTAACGGGTATAACCATAGTGCCATCTGTCCGCAAACGCACTTCTCACAGTGAATAAGTGGGTAGAATAACCATGTAGGCGCTTTCTCTGCAAGGAACCGATACCATCGGTTTAGTATCATGTCTGGCATTGTAAGGATATACGAATACACAAATCCAATGACCACAATTGGAATCGTGAAAAGAAAGGTTGCTATGAAATCTAGTATTACTGTGTGCATGCTTCTGGATTTGTTACAGTGATAGAATTAAGGCAGGCAGTAGGTATTGTGAATGGTATCTGAAAGTCAACGGCGAAATAGTCGTAGGGCTGCATCAGGTATTGCTGGTCCTGTTCGCTGTAATCGTATTTTGCAAAAATATTTTTGTCTTGAGTCGGTATATTTACCACCTTAGGCAGAACCCTCGTATATGGCGATTGTGAGAAATACGCACCTCCGGCCAACTTGTCAATTACATCAGTCATGATCTTTGCTTTCAATGTGCTATCTGACTGGCCGCTGATCAGTCGAGAGTTTAGCCAGCAGACTAAGCGCAGCCGGCTGATATACTGCCAACCCGGGCCAACTTTGGAAGGCGCTGAAATGCCCTGATCCTCGAAATATATCATGCACTTACACCGACTGTCAGGAATCATGTCAACCTTTTCGCCGTTCAAGTAAGCAACCGGTATTCGCTTGATCACTTTGGGACCAGATTCCGGTACCGTAACTTTTTCAAACGTAAATACAATCCCGGCCTTGCGATCAATGTATGCGCTATCCAGTTTTGTACTCAGTATGTCCGCTAATGCTCTGTTCATAATTTTATGTTGATTGTTTCTTCGAGGATGCTCAATATTTTGGCGGCGGGTATTTCTTTGGTGAGGTCTGTTTCTTCGTCAGTGGGTGCAAGAAAATCCCCGTAGCGCTTATGCTGGCCGCCGAGTTTGTCTCTGTTTTCTTGGTTCGATGCCCCAACAATCGCTTGAGAGTGGAACTCATCTACCTGGTTAATAGATTGCGTGTGAATATTCTGCAGCATGCGGCCTGAAAAGGTAACGTCAACCACGGCTGTCTGCAACCCATTGACCTCTCGTAGTTCTTTGTATCCCTCACCCAGATACATGGTTTTGCGCTCGGTATGATCTTCTTTGATGGCAACCTTTTTACCTTTTTGTGTCTTGGTGTTGTAGACCGTGGTAGTTTTTGCTTTTTCTTCGCCTTTTCCGATCGGCTTAAAGGATCCTTTGCGATTGAACATTGATGGTGAAGCATAAATAGGCTCAGTCGAATATCTTTTCCCTGGAATCCCTCCTTTTTGAACCCGCAATATGATCAGGTTGGTAGTGGTTTCTGCATACTCAGCGGTGATTTTCGGCAATTCCTCAGCGATACGACGCTCTGCCGTATTGATATCATTGATCAGGTCATATATTGTCTTCTCCGTCATTTCTTACGCCATTATCCCTCCTTTGGTTACTCTTTTGTCATTGCACACATAACAGTCGATCAGATCAATATCTGCATTATCCACTAGCCAATTAATGATTGCGATATATTCTGCCTTGAAGTGATTCCGCTTCCCATACAGTGCCTCCCGGCTGCTCATGGTGTACAAGTTGATATTGTTGCTCCGGAGGACATATTCATGCACGAGTTCCCCGGCTTTGTAGCGAACTGCCAATGCAATAGCCTCCCTTGCCGGTGAATACGTCTCATACGTGGCGCACAGGATGGATGATGCATTACATCCAATAGATACATCCAGCGACAGGCCCATAGCGTTGCTTGAGCCCCAGAAATAAGGCATCATCGGTATTTCAGCGCCGTACACACCTTGAACGCTCATGTATTGCCTCAACAGGATCTCTTTATTACCACAGTTACACGATACACTATTTTGCTTTGGATTGAAGCCTGCAGGCTGATACAATAGATAGAAGTCTGCCCCGAACTCGCTCAATTCAAGCTCTACCGGTGTATTTAATGTATTTTCTTGGATTGCGCCGGGAAGTGATTGAAGTCCCGTGATAGTATGCACCAGCTCATACATTTGTGCATTGCGTTCTACTTTGTAGATATACAGATCAAATGTTGCCCCTGCATCCATCATGGTAAAAACCTTATTGATGGTGATCAAACCGCCTTTCATCGCAACCGTGGAAAGTTTTATACCGGCAAAACCTCCATTCAGTAACTGAGTAGCACCGAATGTTTTGGATGCAATCCATCCCATATACGGCCGATAACCTTCTTTGAATTTCTGATTTAGCCCAATCAGATAATCTTTTAACAATAGTGATATTGCGTTGTTTCTGGCCTTCACAAAGAAGTCGGCCAACTCATCATTATCACATTCCTTCGCTGCATCCACGCCGAAAAGGGGAATAATCCCTTCCAGCTCATCCAGGTAAAGGTCAGAAGTGGAGATCGTGTACCATTTTTCCGGCAACGAATCATTGCTGAGCTTATCAGTTATGCATGGGCAATCACTACGGGTAATGCCAATAATATTATTCAGACAGGCTTTGTAGTCCATTAGTTTGACTTTTGTTGGGTGATCTGATGGACGGCCAGCACATACTGCACTACGCCATCGTATCCGCTTTTAAGCCACGCACTCCTCAGTCGCCGCACATGATTCCAATAAACCTGAACTGGCTGCGTGATCATCACTTTCCCTTTGTGTGGGCCTTTTGGAATAATCGCTTCCTGCGGCGCCAAATGCTCAAACTGCTCCTTATATTCATCTTGGGTAATGATGTGTTTCTCGTGGGTTTGTGTCATGATCACAGGCAGCCCTTTGGCTGTCATCTTTATCTTAACCATGATATCTGCCGGAATATGTGTCATATGGAGTAATAAAAAAGGTGGGCAGTGAGCCCACCCTTGTCCTAAAAAACAACTGTATGAAAACCCTACTGCTTTCGCCTTAATAAAATATAGCCCCGGACATACGCTTTGTATGTACTTGAAGGGGCATAAACAGCTACACGATAATATGCGTAAGGAACGCTGCTGAATGCCCATACTTTCGAGTTGGTAGCGACATTTGCCAGTGTAAGTGTATCTGTCGTGATATTGGCGTAGTTAACCCCATCCAGGCTGCCTTGCAGTAAAGCATAACCGGTAACGGTGCCGCTTACCTTTGGAATTACGACTTGAATGGAAACTGCATCCCACCAACCTTCTACTTTTTTGAAACTGTAAGATGTATCGAGACTTGATGAGGTCACGATGCTATCGAGAACGGGCGAAAGCGGCACCGCTGTTTGAGCCGAAGCCCCCACGGTAAATGCCAGCACAAAAGCCAAAATGCTGAATATCTTTTTCATTGATCGATGAATTGAATGATGAGTAATAAGGTAAAAGCAGCTTATTCTGCTGCTTTTACGAATGACAAAATACCGGTGTTGCCAGCATTGCAACGGATCGGGTTAGCGAATACTCCCGCACGTAGTTTAAGCTGCCATGTTGGAAGCAACAGTCCTCCTTCGGTACATACAACAGAGTGCTGTACATCGATGAGAAGCTGCTGTTTCTTCAATGCATTCTGGCTGATGAACATCATCGGCATCAAATCAGGGATATTCACAGGAATGGAATACCTCATGATGTTGCCGTTGGACGTATGAATCCATCCGCCATCTTTCATTCCTGCAAGTTTTTGCAGAGAAGGGAATTTGGCGCGGTTGGCAACAGCCAGGGATCCTTTGTCGATCAGGAAGCTATTCGCAGAAAGCGCATTTGCGGCAAATCCGGCCATATCATGACGGAATGGGATATCGTCATACATGCTTGCCTCAGCTTTACCGTTATCATTTGCAACGGTTTTCTTGGCTATATAGTAATCCTGAAAAAGATTACCACCATCCAGCAGATAAACGCTTTGACTGCGGTTCATTTCAGAAACCTGCATGAAATATGGATAGAGTTTTTTCACCCCATAATCAGCGCCTACTACCGTGGTGTCCTTCGTTACGTTATCGTAAGAATAGGCACCCGGGAAGGGGTTTGTTCCTTTATTGGCAGCGATTGCCGCAACAACCTTAGCGTTGAAACGCTCGATGATGTTTTTGATTTTGGCGGCCAGGCCAGTAGCTACAATCTGATCGTAGCTTACAACTGCACTTTCCAATTCTTCCTGAGCTACAGAATAGCTGTCGGTAATGAACACATCGAGGGCATAATCCTGCTTTTTCGCAGTTCCTTCGTCGCCGGCTGCAGGCGTACAGTTATCTGCGTATTGACCATCAGCAGAGGTATCTCCGCAGAAGTCAACCCATTTAACTGATACATCCCTTTTCTGATCAGGGTTTTCCAATTCGGTAAGCACTGCTGTCTGGTTTTCCAGAACTGCTTTGAGGGCGTGTGCTTTTACACCGTAGGATTTGGAGGTTGATGGTTCAGCCCAAAGCTGGTCCAGCAGAATCTGTACTTCTGCCGCTTTTACATTATTAAACGTGGTGAGTCCCATGGGTTTCTATTTTTACGGGTTAATTAACTGAACTGTTCCCCGTATTGCGCTTTGACATCCAATTTCTCTTCTGTTGACAAATCAGAGCCCGTGAGCAATCCGAGGTATTCTTGCTGACTGCTTGGAGCCTTACCCGTATATTTCTTGGCAGCTTGTCCGCCGCCTGGTTGCTGTTGTTGCTGGCCGCCGCCGTTTGCAGGAGATTGTCGGTTCTGTGCTGCTTTGAACTCGAAATTGCTTTTCGCAATCTTCTCGATAAGAGAATCAAGTTCAACAGCATGTCCGTGATCATCCTCGGCACGTTTGCCATCTTTGTTCAGGACGATGAAATTTCCTTTTTCATCTACCTGGTAGGAGTAGTTACCCAACTCATCAATCAGCAACCTTTGTATCATCTTCTGTGCCTTTTCTGCATCGGCAGGCAGGATGGCTTCGCCAATCTTCTTGAAGCTGGTCAGCGCCTTCTCTGACACCTTCCCGAAAACTTCTTTATGACTGTACTCAGTTTCCTTTGCCTTAATAGCATTTTGGTGCTCGGTGTCTTTATCAGCGAGCTGCTGCTTAAAGGCTTTTTCAGCTTTGATGTACACCGGATGCTTTTTGATATCATCCTCAGTGAGTTCCTCAGCTTTTTTGCCTTTGCCTTTGTACTTTTCGGGCAGAGTTTCAGCTACATGGGTTAAGAGCTCTTCGCCTTGCAGGTCGCTTTCGATGTCGAATTTTGCTTTCAAGTCCTTTTCCACTTTCCCCCAGACTTCCTTTGTAGCTTTTTTGATAGCATCGTCCCACTTAGTGTTACCTTCTGCTTTCAATGATGCCACACGTTCTTTGTCTTTGTCGAGGATCAGTTTCAGGGCCTTGTCTTCATCGAAACCATCCGTGCCATCTGATTTTTTGAGAAGTTCAGCAACTTCCGATTCGGGCATTTTGTACAGTGTACCCAGAACTGCCAGTATTAATTTGTTCATAGAACTTGTTTACGATGCTGTTGGCTCATCCATCTTAACTTCTGGCGCAGGTACTTCAACTGGGGCCGGAGCTTCTACTTTCACCGGTTTTTCAGTCAATGGTTTACCAGACTTCTTTTTTTCCTCAATCTTCGGAATGTTATACAGCCCTGAGATATGAGGATTGCCGGCGATCTTTTTAGCTTCCGCCTCAGTTACTTCAACCTGCCGGCCAGTACGTTTATTTGTAATGAGCATTATCAAATGATTTAATTGATCGAATCTGGTTTTTTAACCTTCCAATCCTTCTTGTGGTTTGGAGACAGGTTATTCCAGGTGCTGATCGGGAGTACCATATTGTCGATCACCTCTCCTTTTTCATCCAACTTCACCAGATGTACCTTATCACTTGAATAGCCATTCACTGCCGGAGCTGTAGCCGTTTCAGCAGGCTTCACCGGAGTTGTTGATTCAGGTACAGGAGCGATTGATCCCGCCTGTGGAACTGCGGGTGTTTCTGTTGCTGCCGGAGCTGTAGCCGTTTCAGCAGGCTTCACCGGAGTTGTTGATTTGGCCATATTACCGTTTTATTTGTATAAAATTACAAACAAACTTGTAATACAAACCAAAAAAATTTATTAGCTATTTTTTGAACCCTTGAAGCACCTGAGAAATAGTGCCCATCAATTTGTCTTTGGCCTCTTGCAGATTAGATTCTTCAAAGTGCTGAGGATGTTCTTTGATAAACTCCATTAGGTCCATAATAGAACTTTCAGGATAAAATAATTCACCGTTTATCTCTCTATGTCCTCTCTTTTCGAGAATCTGGTAGCATTCTGACCTAAAATCGGCTAAAGTCATCGCTACTCAAATATAGTGTAATATTTTAATCGACCTTTCCTTGCTTTTTCTTGAGCGGATCAGCTACCACCTTGCTGATAAATCTTGGAATATGCCGGCAACCGAAGCCACCCATTTGGGTGATTGGATCGTAAGTATCAGGATTATCTACTAAAGGACCAATGGGAACCTTCCTTGTGGTCCCAGCTCTGGCCCCTTCGACAACCTTGTACTTACCAATCAGGTCTTTCCATTTTTTTGCTTCTTCTATAGTAAATACCTTATTAACGTGATCAATACAGAACTGGCGGGAAGTATCAATGATTGTTCCGGAAAAAATGAAGCTATCAAGACCAATATCTGCAGCTATCAAGTTACTCTCCAGCCTATCCACGTGCACATACAGATCATAGGTGTAATTCCGGTAGTATTGGTGAAACCCACCCATCTTCTCTTCGTTACCGGCAATCATGTCCCGCAACTCATCGCGAAACCCATTGAAACCTGCGCCAGTCGTAACTCCACGCAACGAGGCATCCTTAATCTGGTTGCGAACAGTATTGTCGGAAAGTAACCCATCCATGAAACCGCCTTTTTTCAGCCTCAATGTCTTTTCACCGACCGTATCAAGGCCCAGGCGCTCATTAATGATCTTCCGGATTGCATCGGTTGTACCTTGATAGGACCTTTTATCAATTTCGAACTTTGCGAAATAATCCACATTAAGTTTACTGATACGGTTCACATTTGTATGTATTTCAGAGGCAACCTTGGGCCCTACTTCCCTTATAAAATCACTGTAAGTACTATCAATTGCACGAACAGCCGCAAAGTTCCCAACAGTGGTGTCAATTTTGCCGTTTGTAACTGATAACCTTTTGCCCAATTCATCCCACAGCTTATTGTACAGAGCACTACCAAGGTTTTGAATCAGACGATCCAGCGAATCTGATGCTTTGTTGATCAACTTATCCTTATTATCGAATATTTCCTCTTGTCCAGGCATTAGGCTACCTCAGTTTTATCAGGCGAGTTTAAAGGGATAGCATGTAAAGGAAAGGCTGTTTGAGTTTCATTGCTGAGCTCGTCCAAAATGCCTTTAACTTTCTCATCAATCTTCGTTTGCCTCTCAGCCGGCTTCAGCAGATAGAAATCGTTGTTAGCGGCCAGACTCTCGCGTTGCAGCTCGGTGAATATCTGATCGAAATATGTATACAGAATTTTCGTCTTTTTCAGCGTAGTACTTGCTGACAGCAGGAACTGAATATCCTCTGGCGATTTACCCGGGAAAGGGAAATGCTCCTTCTTTACGCGGTATTGCAGCAGACTATCTGCATCATCCGCATAGATATCCTGCGCCAGCTCGTCATCGACAGCATCCATTACGAATGGTGGAGACCCCGCATCCTTTAGTGTTTTCCTTTCTACATACAGATCGGTACGGGTTTTCAGTTTAAAGTTTGATGGGAAGCGGTGCAGAATACTCACCTTGTCCTTATTGTCTGTTAGAATGGCAATAAACTGCACAACAATGGTCCATACGCTTGAAACTTTCTCGCCAAACGGAGAAAGTGTATCGTAAACGCTTTCCATGTCGTTGTTTACCTCAGTAGCCGTTGGATCTATCTGCTGTCCACCATTCGGCTTTCTAAGGAGCGCTGTTGAATTGAATACCGTTTGGTGACACTTGATTTCTACTGCGTCAGTAAGCTCCTTCTGGAACTTAAGCAGCTCCACCGGTGTGTCAACGTAATGAATAAAATCAGACAGCGGAACATAATCCTCTTTTGTCTCAGGCATCGCCACCTCAACCACATCCTGCCCGGAAGTGTGAATTGGCTTGCCTGTCCCTTTACAGGTCGGGCATGTTGTTCCGTCTGTGAGCTTGCCCCCCTTACATTTCTGCGTACCATTTCCCTGACATGATTTTGTAATGCGAACTACCTTCTGCGGGAAGGTATGCAGGCAAGTGGCCAGGTCAAACTCACTGACAGTTTTTACCGATTTTTCGATATGGCATAGGGCATCATGAAACGGGTTGACATATGTGCGCCCTTGTGTCTGCACATCCGGGATATAGCCCACCCGGAAAGCCGGGCATGATTCTGTTTTAGTTTCATAAAAGTTGACGATGAATGTGCCCTTGCCCTCAATATTGATCAATTGCTCACCTGGTATGGCAAGAATCCTGTCGTTATCATCCTTGCTGGTTTGAGTTAGCGTTACTGCGTCATTGTCAGCATATATCGTGAACTTTTTACCTTTATTCTGCTTTAACGATTGGGTATTCGGCACAATACCATTTGCAACATCGATCAGCCCATCTTTTTTGGTTGGATAGGTGATTTCAGTCTCTACAACCAGCCACTGGACCTTGTTGTTAAGGATTGAAAAGTTGACAGCCTGTTTAGATGTAACCTCAAATGGCCGTGGATATGCCTTCTCAATATTGCTATCGAATGGATCAAATTCAATAACAATCCAGCTATTCGGATCTATAAAGGAAAGGTCTACAAACCGGTTTTGAATCCAATAATCCAGGCCTCCAACATTCGCATCGCCACCATAGAATGAATTGATACGCTCCTGAATTTCAGCCACTGCCTGCTCATTATTTCTATCCTTGGCAGAGACTTTTTTTGTAACTGGTGGGGTTCTGGGGACTTTATTAAACGGCCTTTTGATTGAAGACGCAATTGCGGGAGTTATGGCAATTGTAAGGTTTTTACGTTGCTTAAACATTTCCTCATCCTCTCGTGGATTGAACCGTTTCAGCTTTTTGTCGATTCCGGCACCGGTAATGTATATGCTGTAATCATCAGCCAGATCGGTTACACGTTTATAATCAACGTGCTTGATATTATTCGTAACGGTGTCAATAAGCACCTTATAGGCCTCTTCCCGTGTCATACTACTTAGTTTGTATAAAATTACACACTTATTTGTTTTGCTTTTTGGAAAATTCGTCCCATAAGAGTTGAACGATCATATATTCAAGTGCATCTGAAGTATGTCCCAGCTCCTCGTAAGAAATTCCACTCGCCTTGTCTTTCACTTTCACCTTCAACTTTTTGCCATCTGCTCCCATTTTCAGTTTCAGCATATCCTTGAGCAGTTCCTTACAACTCTCATCGATCATAAGTAGAATCGGCAATCCTTCATATTTCAACCGGCCGCCCAGAATATCGTTCATAAAGTCTCTGCGCTTTAAGATCGGAGGGTTTCGCTTCAAAACTCGGTTGCTTGCATCTGTGATCAGGTGAAAGAAAGCAATGCGGACATCGTCAAATGCTGTAACATTGCCTTTTCCGGCGATGTTATTTTCTCCAGATGCATCCCCATAATAAAGCAAATCTGCCGGGGTATAGTCTTCCAGGAACTTCTTACAAACCGCTGTTGTACTGTTTAATGGAGATTTGAGGCAATATTCACGAAATACACGAATCTCGAATGCCTCTGCGGTGATATTAACTTGCATGCCGAGAAGAGTCATGTATGGTACCGTGTTAAAATCGAATGTTACATGAACTGCCTTATCAGCCAAGAAAGGCACCTGCATTGCATGAACCGACTTTTTATATTCGGTGAAATACTCGTTTCCAGTAATAGATTGACCCCAATTACCCTCAATCCAGACAGTAAGCTTATTCTCATCTCCCCTTGCCAATTCAAGCAGCAGCTTCTCATAAGCCACTGCATCGATGAATTGATTGTGCTTAAATGACCCTTTAATGATAATGACATCATCGCCCTTTGAAGGGACCACACCGAGCGGTATTTCATCGCTTTCACTATCAGCAAAGAAATAGTCGCGGCCCCAGAATCCGTATTCCGGATTGAAAGTACCCCAAAACTGTGTTATCGCCGTTTTACTTGTTCTGAGAAGTGCTATCAAAGCAGAATAATCCTGGAAGGTTATCTCCGTCATCTCATCGCAGAGGATATGTGTGGGATCCTTTATACCCTTTAATTTCTCCGGCTTATCCAATCCAAATGAAAGGAGCATGTTGCCCGTAGGAATACAGATGATATCCATCTCTGACTCCTTGATCTTGAAATACTTCTCTAAACTCCAATCATGGATAATATCCTTGAATCCCTGAAACAAGCTATCCCGGATGTTCTCGGAAACTTTTCGCGTGTAGATGAGTCGAAAATACTTCTTTGTTAGGGCGAATATGATTGCTTTTTGCTGAAGAAATGTAGTCTTGCCCGAGCCGCGGTTACCCGTGAACAACTGAATTCGTGTCAGACACTCCAGGTACGGCAGAAAAGAACTGCCGAATAATTCTTCAGGGAATTTGAATGTAAGTTTTCTGGCCACATTATTCTTTACTTAGTTGTTTACTACCTACCACTACAACAGTTTCGGCATCCAGCTTAACCTCGTGTTTATCTGCTGGGTAAACGCCGTCAATCTTAGCCATATCTTTCAATACCTCCATAGCAGCGCATGTGCCTGATGGAGATTTTTTGTTCTCCAGTTGATTGTATAGCTGCATTCTGACACCTTGATGCCAGGCAATCAGGTCCTTCAGGTCCTTTGACCGGATCTTCTTTATTTCACCCTTTGCACGCTTTAAGTAGTTATAAGCCTGTCGTTCCTCCACTTGCCAACTGAGTTTGGCCTGGTAGATGATGTCTTTTGTGAAATAGCCTTTCAGCACCCACTGTATTACTGTGCGGGTGCGTTCCTCCATTACAAGGTCATCGCTTGATTTACCTTTATTTCCACGACTAGGCATCTGGGAAAATACGTTTAATGACGGCAATATGCTTGTTCAGCTCGTTTACACGGTCCCGTAGTAGTATAGCCTGTATTTCCCGCATCCTTTTTACATCGTCAGGTAGTTCTGAACCCTGAATAGGACCGAGTTTATTGTAAGTTTCCAGTGCCGAGTTTTCAATGTCGAGCCTTTCGGTAAAATAATCGATCAACCCGCTTTTTACTTTTGCCATAAACTGAAGTGTTTCACTTGCTGCCATCTTTGAAGTCGTTAATTGTTAGCTCACCATTGAGGTGGGTAAAATTAACGGGTATGCCTCTTTTTTGGCAGAAATTCAAGTATCGTTTGATAATAGATTGAATGTAGAATGGGCTGATCTCTGTGCCGTGACATTTGCGGCCAGTTTGCTCACAAGCTATCAGGCAGGTTCCTGACCCCAGAAACCAGTCTATTACGATATCACCCTCGTTGGTAGTATCCAGGATGGCGTCAGCTATCATTACCACCGGCTTCGGCGTTGGGTGGTTCTTGAGTTCGTACCGGTCAGGGTTGGCAACAGACGTTGCAGACGGATAACGCCACACATTTGAGCGGATACGTTTCTCCAGGGAAAGGTGAGAAAGGTGCTTGACATTATCCCCGCCGTTTTTGAAAATGTACACCAGTTCCTGCTCGTTCTTGTAGAAGCCGCCATAATCCACGATATCGTTATTCCAGAGGGCTTTTGCCTGTTCGTTGTTGAATACAAAACAAAGCTCTTGTTGAGCCCGGTAAAACGATCCATTGGCCATCATATCTTTTACCCACACACACATCTGCTTTGGCTCTGGATTGCCATATACACGCCTTGCAGCCTCGGTCATGTGCCACATGTGACGAAAATCCATAAAAATGTAGTGAATAGCCCCGGGAACGGTATTATCAACAGACCGCTGCATGATCAAGGCCAAAAACTGCACAAACTCATCATCTGACATCTCACCATGAGCCATGGCGAAATCCTTATGCCGCTTCTCGTCCTTATTGGTGAAGAAATTAGCCGGCAGGTTGTATGGCGGGTCGCAATTGACAATTCGGGCCTTATTACCTTCCATCAGAGCCGTTATTGTATCCTCATCCTTAAAGCTGCCGCATATGATCTTATGGCCGTTTATCGAGAACATGTCACCAGGCTTTACAACTGTGGCATCTTCAACAGGGACTTCCGGTTCTTCGGCTGTTTCTGTCTCAAATACGTTGAATTTCTGCTCAAAGCGCTCCTCGCTAAAATCGGGAAGGTCGATAAGGTCTTTAATGCCGGACCAATCGAGATCATTCAAGGTGATAAACTCATTCAATCCCTGTGCTAACACCTTTGCATAGGCTGAACTGAACACCAATACCAATTTAGCAGCCTCTTTTTTATCCTGCACCTGAATAAAAGTAGCCGGTAACTCAACCGGCACATCCACACCTTCGGTAATCAGTTGCTCCAGAAGGTCATTACGGTGGAATCCATCCAAACAATACAACTCGCCAGATATCTCACAGACATAGAAAGGCTGGATAAAGTGATTCTCCAGTAGAGATGATTTCAGTCTGTGTCTGGCCAGTTCAGTAAGCTCTTTAAACCCAGAATGCTGTATAAATTGTAAACTCCGCCAGAATATTGGGCGCGTTTCGATAACCTTGGAAATGATACTCTTTTGCACCAAAATACATTTTTATTTGTATAAAGGTACAAACTAATAGGTTTCTATATGAAAACTGCAAAGATTTGAAGTAATAATTTATAAAAGCCCAAAACGTGAGATAAATCCTACTAGATTTCACAACCAGGGAAAGCTTGCCGGTCGATAATTTCAACCCAAATACAACATTGCTAACAGGGTGGGGAAAGCCCAGCAAATTCAGTGGTGGATTGAGGTGTACGCTAATCCACATTCCTTTTCCACAACCTGTGCATATTTCCACCTCTGGTTTCTGGGATGGGAAAGATATATTCGTCAACCGAGTTCTTTGAGTTCGCAAAAGCAATCAGCTCCAGGGGTCGAGACCTGAAGCTGATTAATTCTTGGCAATGGTTTATTGGTAGCGTGAAAATAATAATCACCTTAATACAATCCACTGCCTATGTGCTAATGTGGAAAAATGATTGTTCAATACTGAGATTTCCAGAAAATTCTTCACTTTTTGCGTTTTTCGCAAATTTTTAGGGGTAGTGGGTCTTGTTTATACTCTTGTCAGTACATATGTTTGTACTTCCTTACCATCGTATATAGAAAATTTATGCCTTAAACACGAAAGCGAAAGCTAAGTGCGGGGGGGATTTATCTTTCGGAATCTCAGTTGCGTCAACAACTGGGATTTTTTTTTGTCACAGTCCCAGTGCCGGTACTTTAAATTCAATTTTTTTGATATTTATAATAGTAAATGGTACAATTCCATTTATGGGTCAAACGGATGCCATACCCATATCAAAATGGCAATCCAGCATAATCCTATATACAAATGGTAATGGGTACATGCAGAAGATGCGGCAACAGCTGCCAGATCATCTTCAGGAAGTGGTACATCCACCCTGAAACTGGTGAGAAGGTAGTAGCGCATGGACGTGCGCTGGTTATACCGCTCTGCGACTGTCAAGGAAAGTGATGAGGTTTTTAACTCATTGCAAGGGAAATCGGTTTTGACGAGCCAGGCTCCCGGGGGGATCAAAGTGAATTGCTGCACTTCCCCCTTTATTTTAAAACGGGATAGATGAGATTTTAGTGCGTCCACGTAAAGAAATTGCGGGAATTACGCATAAAAAAGTCAAAATTCTACCTCATATTTGTCACCCTACCAAGAGTAGGAGTATTTTTTAACCTTAATGTTAATGCCTATGCTGATGGAAAACAAACAAAAACCGCCCTGGTTAAACCGGGAAGCACAAAAAGAAACGTTATGTGCGACATTTGTCAAAAATGTGGTAGACCAACACAAAAAACGCTGGTCAATGTTACCACAAAAGAAAAAAGCCAACTCGGCGAGTCGGCTCAATTCATTGTGATGTTGATTCTATGTGAGTGTGGTTGGCATAAAATCTACCCATTAAGGTAGGCTAGTCAACCAGAAAGCCTCTTGAGATTCTCGGTCTTGAGGGGCTTTCCTCTTTGTAAAAATAGGGAGTTCGGTCATATATGAAAGGTTTGGCGCCATAAATTTTGCATATTCTTTACTATCAGTCGCGGACAAACTGCGGACAGATTGCGGACAAACTACGTCAGTAACCCTCTGAAATTCACATCTTTAAGGCTCTGATAGAAAGTCCTTTGCTTTACTGGGTCATAGACATATGGCAAGAATACCTGCAGGGGCTCAGCCTGCTCCAGGAGTATCATAGATAGCTGGATTTCCACCCAATCGGCTACGATCTTCCAGGCCGTCCGCTCAGCTTGCTCCATGATTTTCTTCCTGGAATCTGCCCGCGGCCGCTTTACCTCATTCCACAAAACATTGAAGCATGGATCCACCTTCGCCGGTAACTGGAAGAACATAGGTACCTGGCCAGTAATCACCAAACGAAAGGATATGGCTATGCAGGTTTTAGTTTCCGGGTCGTATTTCTGACTGATATCTGTGGCGCCGGCTTCTACCAAAGCCTTGCAGATTCTTAAAATCGAAGTTGCTGCCGGTACAGAGGAAGTATAGTTTTTCAAATTCATTTCTTAGATTTATTAATAATTTATACAATGGATTTTTCTAGATTAAAAACAAATTCAGTTGAAGCAATAGTTTTTGGTATTAGCCCTGTGTTTTCAATGGGTGTGCTTTTTTATATTAAGAATCCGCAATTATTCCTGACTATGGATATATTTAAGTTAATTATCCTTTGCATTGGTTTTTCAATACCGTTATACGTTCTCAATTTTATCACTCTTGAAAACTTTGCGGTACCGAAAGAAGGTAAGAAAGATCTAAACTTAATATTAGCTTTAAAGGCCCACACCGGAACATTCACCAGTTTTCAAATTTCTTTTGTCTCGATACTTTGCTTTTTCATTGACATGAATATGAAAACTATCATTTTCATTCTTCTTTCTATTTGGCTTGTCTTTAGAATGATAGCGATCATTGATCGTGACAGGGCTATAATAAACTCAAAACATTCTGACAACCCGAATGATTAGTCATGATTTACAGCTTAATAAACTCAGTATTAATTTCAAGTCTTTTAAAAATTTCTTGTATTTCAGAGCCGTATACCCGAATACACGATATCCATATATCTCTTGCGGTTGTACTTTTCTGTATCATTCGATAGCTCCTATATTGTAACTGGATTGTAATGATCAATACAGAAAAAACCGTCGGCCTCGTAGTCATACTCCCGTTTCGTTTGTGGTTTTCGCTTTTTGCAGACTTCAATCTTTTTTGCCTTCACAAATGAATCAATCAGGTGATACGGAACACCCAAATCTGAAGCCATCGCGGGTATATTTTTTCCAGGTGCATTTTCTATAATGAAAGCCTTTTGTTCTTCCGTTAATGAGCTTTTACGACCGGCGTTTCTGAGTGCTATTGGTGCAAGAGTTATCTCTCCCATAATATTTGGTTTGTGGTTAATTAAGTTTTACATCCTCCAGTGTATCCCATCGCCAAAGCTGATTGGTATTCCTGAGTGGAAATCCAAGAAAGGTTTGTTTCAGGTCCTTCTTTGGTGTTGGCGCCAATAATTTTGAGAACCGAGATCTTATTTCCGGGCTCATTACCTGCTGTCTGGTTTTGTGTTTACTTTTCGCCATTATTTCCCCTTTTTTAAATCCTCCAACATTTTCCAGTTGAAATAGTCTATACACCACATTGCTTTGGCAAGCCTTTGAACCTCTGGCAAATACTGCCACTCATCTATATCCTCGCTTTTAAGTGCTGTCAACAATTTTCGGAGCCTATTATATTCACCCGGCTTAGCTTCTCCATCTGTTGCTTTCAACTCCTGATCAGTTTCATAAATCAATGAATGACATGCCTTCATGAGGCAGGAGTAAGCCTTTTTTTCCTTAGGGGTCACTCCATCTACCCGGAGAATGAGGTCAAACAGTGTCGATGGGATATAACGCATATTCACTCCGTTCGTACACTCCAACTTCCAGAACTCATAGCACTTTTGGTCATATTCCCTCTTCTGATCTTCAGTAAGCTCCGTCTCATCATCCGGTGCCATGGGTAGGCTTGCATAAGTTTTCCGAACCTCAGCTCTCTTCTCCAGGAATGCTCCAAGCACCTGGTCCAGAAGATTCAGGTTAAAATCTGCGCCCCAATTCTTGATATGAGATGCATTCCTAAACGCATACTTGATTTCAGCCGGTGTGAGGCTCAAGAAATCCTCCTCGAGCTTGGTAAGGAATTCCGACTGAAGGACGCTAAGTAGCGGCTCATTGGGCAACTTCCAACCGGTGGATACCGATATTGAAACCAATAGAATATCAGCTATATTCTTTCGATCAGATTCATTCATATGCTGTAAAGCCGGCTGAGAATGATGCAATTGGATTATTTGCTGCTCACTATTGGACAGTTGCCCTAATCTTTTCGGCGAGCTGCTCTGCACCGGTAGTAGGTCTGCTACCATTTTTTGGATTTCCTTTTTCATTTTTAGTCACGTTTTGCGTTTTACACCAATTGAGAAAATGCGAGAAAATGTCGTTCTGATCAGCATAGAACTTCTTCCCTGTCAGGTTTTGAATCTTAAAAACTTCGAACAGAGCATTAACCTCATCATTGTCAACCTTTTGTTGCTTCGTAATCTTAAAAAGCTGACAAATTGAGCCAATCTGGGTGTCAGTCAACAGCAATTCAGGTATCTGATCTGGTCCGGGATAGCAATCTGGTTTTCTCCCTTCACCCTCTTTCCTCTTTAAGTCATTTTCAATATCATTTTCATATTCAGTATTTGCTTGATCATTTGCTTCAGTTTTTGCTTTAGCAAAATTTTTGTTCTTTTCCTGGGTTTTTTCACCACCTGTTTTCCCAGCCTTTGATCGCTTTTCGCTAACTGCATTATCCTTAACCATTCGCTTTTGGATTAGCATATCACCCTCCACCGACAGGACATTTTCCCCTATCAGCTCCGCAAGTGATTTCTTCACGGTATGGAAATCGTAAGGCATCTGTTTAGCTATCATCGCCGCAAAATTGGAAACAACATCCTTGCTTTGCTTATGCTTTTGCTTTAGCAAAATCGTCCCATATTGCTCAGATTTATGCATGATGCACATTAGTCTGATATATACACCGGTGCTCTCAGCCGAACACTCAGCGAGTTTTTCATCGGTCATGAAATCCTGAATATAAAGGGGTAGATATGGTTGATCTCTAAGTGCCATTAATCTGTTTGCTAATTTCTTCGAATAAACCGCAAGCGGTCCATTTACATCTCCAGTCAGTTGACAATCCCCCATCAGTTGTCGCCTTGCTGCATTTAAACCATCTACCTGAGCCAGACTTAACCCATAAATGTTTGCAGTTGCCACATTTGTTTTCAAACTTCCCATGTAATGCAATCATCTGCTTATGTAGTCTCTCTCCCAGGCGGCCATTACCAGCTGGAGTTGGGGGCGATGAATCATTGCCGAATAGATCTTTCATTTTATTGGAATTACATTTCTTTAAAGTGAGCAAAACTTTATTTCATTCATAAGATATCCTTTTCCGCTATGCTATTTTATGATTAAAAATTCTTCTGATTTCAGGTATATTCTTTTTTACAAGTGCTACAATTTTTTTATTATAGGCACTAGGATTATTACCTAATCCTCTCGATTGCACAATTTTCATATTCCCAAGATTAATCTCAATGGTTTCAACTGGAACATTATCAATCCTGGCAGATAATATCAATGACTCTTCCTTCGCATAATATTCGTTCGTAAATACGCAATGGTTTAGGATTTCTCCCTCCTGTTCAAACTCCTTGACACTTTCCAGAACCTTAACAACGATCTCTCCTGATTTGAACTGCAGACCAGTAAACTTTTCAATTTTAGATCTGAATAAAATATCTGCTTGTTCGATTTCTCTTCTCCGTCGCTCAATTTCTTCCCTTCGTTGTCTGTCCCTTTTTTTGTTTACAAGACGATCATGCTCCTTCTTTAAATTTTTAGGGCATACATAAACAGCGTTGTGCAGATCCTTTTGGAAGTAGATGAGCAGGTCCAGATAATCAAACCAGATTTTAACGTCTTTGATTTTATACTTATTCCGAAGGGCAATTTTGATCGATGGCCAGAATCTGTTTATCTCACTTCCACTTGTCACATGTTCTAACAATTCAAACCTTTTGGCTTTTAAGAGCGTTTCTGCTTTGGGGTTATAAGGAATAATGCTGATTGCTTCCGGTAGTGTTAATCCAGCTAGATTCTTATTGATGCCAATTTTTTTAAATTCTGGCTTGAATACTGAGTCGGGATGATACATTCGAGGATAGATCTCATATTTTGACCTTGTATAATATCCTGCATGGCGCCAATCTCTTATTTCCCAAGAGCCAGAAAACGAATCACAATAGTAGTTTAAGGTGTGAAGAAGCCCGATTTTAGTGATTTTGCCATTTGGTAAAATCCAATCTTCCATTATAGCCTGAAGAAAATAGTGGACTTTCTCTCCCTTTTTGTAATAGGCCCGTAATTCAAAATATTCAGCGACTTGGAAGTCTTCTATAACATGAGCTATGGCAAAATATGTTACAGCCTTGTGTGTCGTTTTCCTAGTAAGCTCGACTTTCAAATATTGTTTGCAATGAGGACAGGTGGCTGTCTTGCGACTGATTATATCTAAAGAAAATGACTTACCACAATCCAAGCAGAATGCGGATGATTTATTTGCGTAAGCAAGGTGAGGAAGACAGTTCTGATGCGCCCATTTCTCTTGGATTTTTTTAATCCTGGGCATCGCTTCACTCAGTTTTTTTACTCTGATATGTAATTTTGTTCGCGCTTTCATGACTAATCAAAGAGTGATGGCTCAATTATTTTAACTTCTGCGGATTGCTCCTTTTGTTTAGATACTTTCTTCTTTTTGAGTTTTTCCGCCTGCTCGTCGATAATCTTTTTGATTGCTTTTTGCTTGGCCTCTTGGATTTCATCTTCAGTCAGCTCTACCTTATGGTTTACCACTACAGAGCATTCTATTGCCTTGCCAGGTTGAATATTATCCTCATCGTAGTAATGAACAGCCATCTGGTAGATTTCTTCATCAGCGAAGCCATTGCTGCCGCTTTCCTGTACTGTATTCAGGATGTAGGTGATGCAATCATCAATATTCTTATTTTGCTTTTTCAATGTTTCAGAAAACAATGGATCTGCAGCGGCTAATCCAGATAGATGTTCTTGTATAACATTTTTAAAAATTTCTGTTCCCCTCATAGGTTGTGATTTAAATTTTCCAAAAATCTTATTGCCGTTACAGCGGTTTGTATCGCTTCTTGTTTCATCCGTTCTTTTTGAACCTCCTGATCTATCTCTTCCGGTGCTCTTTCATATTTCCATTGTAGGCAAGACTGCATAAGTTCACCTGCTTCCTCAACTACAATTCCCGCCTGAGCTGCTGGATGGTCTGGCCAGCTTGGATGTTTCTTTTTTGCCTTCCTTAACTCCAGCTCAATTGCATGCCATATCTCGTTTTTATTCATGCTCTCCTTTTTTTAGTTTTTGTACTCACTTTGGTTTCTGGCAGTGCGGGTATGTGGTCTGGGAACGAATCAGATAGCTTATCCTGAGCTACTGAAAAACGGACATTGTATCTATCTTTTACGATCAACACATTACCATGATCCCCTACTATCCAAACCTCATCTCCAGCATTTGCAGACACCCATGGTTTTCTGATATGGTCATTCAAATAGGGCATCCGGTGAATTCAAATCGTTTATCGTTCTTTTTTATTACAGTCTTAAAAGGAAAATCTTCCGGGTCTATATTCTGAAGGGTATTAATCATAACTCTCGATGTGCAAAACAAAACCCGCTTCTTGCCTTCAACTTCAATCTGCATATGGAGGCATTCCTCTCGCCCAGGCTTAGGGAACTTCGACGGAGCTACCTTGAATGCATGGACTATTATAGGCTGGTTGAAAACGTCCGGCATATCTATCCTGGTTCCTATAAATCCGTTCTGTTGTTGTGATACGTTCAATTGGCTGAAATCTTTCATTCGTAAGTTTTTTTATCAGATGTCTACTATTACAATGCTTTGCCCAACCCATAAAGCCAGCGAATGATTCCTGACTGATCCCTTTAGCCATCTTTCTGGCAAAATTTTTCTTGATCCCGGGCCTGAGCAGAACATGTTCGTGATAGAATACATACCCTAACATGTCCACACCCCTTGAAGCCACTGGAAAAATCTGGTAGTTACTTTTTAAATCCAGATTAAGGCGGGTGCTCAGGTATTCTCTTATCAATGCAAGAATTCCATGCAGTTCAGGCTTATTGGAAGCGAATATGGCCATGTCGTCCATGTATCTGAAGTACGATCCGACCTTTACCACTTCTTTTAACCAGTGATCAAAAGGAGTCAGATAATAGTTCGAGAAAAATTGACTCAGATAATTACCGATGGGCACACCGTCAGCACTATCAATTATCTCATCCAACAACCACAACAACTTCCTGTCTTTAAACTTTCTTGAAAGCAGGTTTTTTAAAATATCATGATCAATACTTGGGTAGAATTTCCGAATATCGATCTGCAGGCAGTACCTGGTAGCATCCACGTTCTTTAGCGCACGAATGATCTTTTTAGCTCCCAAATGAATACCCCTGCCCTTTATACAGCTGTATGTATCTGCAGTAAATGATCGGACGAAATAAGGCTCCAGTTGATTCAGTATTGCATGGTGGGTGATCCTATCCGGGTAATAAGGAAGTTGGTACACCATCCGCTCTTTGGGTTCATAAACAGTAAAAACATTGTATTCTGAGGTCCGGTAAGTTTGACTTAACAGCATATTTTGCAATTCAAGGATATTCTGTTCCCTGTTTTGATCATGAAGTTTCACACCATATTTATGCGCTTTATCCTTTCTAGCCTTGCGGTCAGCCTCCCGGAGATTCTCCAGGGAGCAAATGCGCTCAAATATGTTATTGTGTCGTTTCATGTTTGCTGTTTCAAGGGTCTGCCTCTCTACCAAAACGGGATACTACAGCCCCTATCTGTCGTGTAATTTTTTGCCATGTTGGCAAGGCCTGTGCTATCAAAAGAGATCAGCATTGTCTGGCGCTGTCCGCATTCGCATTCGTGTTATCGTAATTCGAATCGTTGAAGCGAAAGCCTGAGGACACACCTGCATAGCACACAGCCTGTTAGTTTTATTTGCCCATTTTGAGCCACTGACGATACAGTTCCTCGTGATCTTTCACGAACTCCTCTCTGGTCTCATCATCTTTGAAGCAAAGTCCGGCGCCGTCCGCACCCGCACCCGTGCGATCGTAACCCGAACCGACGAAGCGAAAGCCCGAGGGGTTGTTATCATCCTTATTAAGATCAAAAACAGAGCACCATTTTTCCTGATTAAGGTTGTCATAATCCGGAGCCCACTTTTCATCTGTTTCAGATTCCATATTTGCAACAGGATTCATTACAACCAATTTTGTAACGGCTGTAATCGGACCCCGTATTGCTTCAGGAAGTGTGGACAACGCTTCAGTAATTGCCTTAGCGTCATAGCCCTGGAGTGCACATGAGTGTTCGAAGTTTGTTTTCATTTTGTTTGTTTTGTATGAGGAGATATTTTATGTTGGCCGCCATTCCAATCGGGATGGCTTTCGATAAACTGGTTACATGGCACACAGCTTGATTCCCAGGTATCCTCGTTCAGAATCTCGTCCCTACCTCTACCCCGGGTATGGTTTACACAGGTTGCTACTTTGGTGCACACTGGAGATTCGATATTGCAGAAAGGATTCTTTTTGAGAAAGAGCGGGTATTTCTTTTTCAGCTCAGCCTTTATATCCTTCATTTTTTCGCCCTCCTTGTTAATTGACTTAGGTTGTTCAACGGGCTTAGTATTACCCATCAACCGGTTATGGTCGTAGCAGTAAATACCCTTTGTAGCCTCTCTTCTGCAGGCTGGGAATTGACAGTTTGCCATTATTCTTCTATTTCGAGGTACATGTCTTGATTGGTTGCTACTCTCTTTGTTGCCGTTCCGTCAGGTTTGTAGAATGCCTGGAAGCGGATGATCTTGTTGCCGTACTCAGGAGATTTTATAAGCCCGTCTCCATAGCCAGCCAGTGACTCTGCTCCACCCTCATCGATAACCACTTTTGAATCCACTTCTTTTGGAACTTTGAAACATACCTGGATGGGAAAATTCACTTTGATGTCTCCAGTAATGACTTTTACGGATGCCCTCTGCATAGCAATTACGATCCTGAATCCGCTTGACCGACCTTTCTGTGCTAATAGCTTGAGGTTTTCTTCCAGCGATTTAAGTTCCTTCACTACTTCGCGTTTGGTCTTTGGTCGACCATCCTTGTATTCACCAATCACCACGTTGTCATACACATTCAGGTCGTTCCCCTTTCTGGAGTTATCTACTGCATCTGCATACTCATCGAAAATAATTAGGGACTTTTTATGCTGCCTGTTACGTACTAGGCTCTCCATCTCAAGGACCAAATTGCACATTTGCTCCTCGATCTCTTCGATTTCGTTATAAACGAAAATTGTAACCTGGTCATGATACTTTGTGAATTCATACTTGGGGTCAAAAATCACAATCTGATCGATCTGGGCCAACTTGGCATACTCGATAATTGATGTAATGAATACTGATTTACCTGATCCAGTGGCACCGCACACAAGCATGTGTGGTGTTGAATGGTTCTCCAGGTTCCAGTGTACCGTGTTTCTGAAATTATCTTTACCGAGAGGTATTTTGAATCCATTCAATTCTGCAGGATCAAATAACAGGTCCTCTTCACGATTCTTCGCATACTCAACGCCTAAGTATGATTTTCCTTGATACGGAATGAGTTCATTAGAAATCCTGACATTGGCTACATTGAGGGCGTTGGCTATATCCAAACGTTTTGAATATATGGATGCAATTTTTACACCGGCAGAGAATTCCAACAGGAATGTATTGCTGGAATACCCGGAAAGTTCGTGCGCGACATTAACAATAGTACCAAAGCTGCGCAGAACGTGCTCAATTTTTTGTGAGTTTGTCATATTCTTATTACTTAAATCGTATTGAATAAATGAGGCGGCATTTTCTTTAAATGCCCTGATAACTGTAGGTGGAATTGTTTCGATGGATGCATCACGGACTTTCTTCAGTCGCTTTGCGATCAGGTCCCTTTTGCTTTCTTCTACATTGAACTCATCCACCTCACAGATCATTGTCCGGGCCCAGAAGTCATAGAGTTCAGCCATATCTGTTAAGTTGTCCATCTGGTTTATGGTGTAGATATGATCAGGATTGTTAACCGCTTCAATCATTGTTTTCAATGACTCATAAAGCAACGACTCATAAATAGCCCTGGTATTAGAGTCGAGTTCAATAGGGCTTTTAACGACCTGTTTGGAATTGTTCTTATTCTGGCTGTATTTATTCTCTATGAACCAAACCTCATCCACTTTTTGGCCGGTTTGTTCCTCATAACCCAGCGCGTACGTAATTGCTTGAGGGCCTATGCCTAATGCTATCACTTTATCATCTGTGAATGAACTCTTGCTTTTATGATCGACGATCGCAATTTTTCCAGACTTGGTTCTTACAACCAAGTCAATTTTCATATTACAGGGCATTGGAATATCAACCCCATTAATAGTGAGCCAGGCTGACACCTGATATTCTACTTCAAGAATTTCTTGGATATCAGCTAGGTATTCATCCAACTCACCGAGGAAATTTCGCAGTAGTGCAGAAACTGTTTTTGTTGCTTTGACAATGCAATCATCTACTGTCGGCATGGTTACAGACAACTTCCAATAATTTGCAGGTATTTCATCGATATAAGTAAATGCAGATTGCTCGAGCTCAACCAGATCAAGAACATTTCCGGTATTTTTAAGGGTGGTGAAAAAATACTCCAGAGCGTGGTGGTAGGCTTGTCCAGCTACCGATGTAGCTGATTTTCGGGGGTAAATGCCGAAAATATAGGTCATCTCGAATGCTTTCTGATTTCGTGTGAACGCAGATACTTTTGAATATGACCAGTTGCTGATCAGAAACTGACTCAGGAGGTTTTGGACCTGATCAATGTCGTATGACTTATAGATGTTACTCATGGCAGTACTACGGGTTGTGGATGTGTTTTTGATTTCAGATGCGCTTCGTGTTCTTTGAACAAAGACTTAACCTTTTCATTCTTATCTACTGCTTTTTTATTCTGGAGATAAAAGGCGGTCAGCTCTTGCTGAGTTGCTTTTTGTACAATGGCCTGTTTCCAGGTTTCCAAAATATCATCCTCGTCAGCATCATCCTGTTTTGGAAATTTTGATGAGGTCTTACCATCATTATCATCATCAGCAGTGGATAAGCCCAGGGCTCCAATCAAAGTATATCGCTGCAAATAAGTATGTGTGCTCCCTTTCTGCTGAATGGCATTCTTTCCTCCGGAAGCATCAGCATTCGCTTCCATTGAGGATGTGGCAGCATGCCCGTCGACATGGCTAATGATGCAGGTCACTTTCATTTTGTCGCCGGCTTGATCAAATTCCCAGCGGTAGGATAACCCGCATACATTCATAGCCTCTTTAATTTGCGCTGTGATTGTACCCAGATCTGAGTATCGATAACTATATGAACCGCCGTTTTGTGAGGTAATTTTTGCAGTTTTGGTTTTACTTAGAACAGGGACCAATGTCTGGAACTTAGATAGCGCTGCTAAAAAAGCTTTTTTTGCTTGATTTGCCTCCCATCTTTCCTGGAGATCCATTAGCTGTTTAAGCTTATCAATATCGAAGTTTTGTTCAACGGCTTTTTGCAATAGCATTGCCGGAGAAGGTGTCAGTTCCTGATCAGTAGATTTCCTTATTGAATTAGCCATAGTTTACTAATTATTTATTGGTTTTCTAATACTGTGGATTCGCAATACAGCTCATCCCAGTTAATACCGTCAATCAAATCAGTAAACACAGAGATATTTCGGAAGACACTACTTATATCAGCAGTGAAAATGCCGTCTAGGAACAGCTGCACACTAAAATCATCGTATGCCAGACCAATTGCTTCTTCGCGACTATTTGCTTCAGTTGATATTACAAGCTCCTGACGTTGATCATCGCTTACAATCCTTTTAAATAGTTGCATATCTTTGTCGTGTTTTACTATTTGATTTTAATGAAAGGCCGGGGCTGCAATCCGGCCTTTCTCATTTACCACCCAGGTCCAGCTACTCTTCAGCAGCCCCGGCTTCTGTGTCTGTTGTGCCTCCTGTAGCGGTTTGATCAGAAGACTCCTCCTGTCCGTTTACAACGGGAGCATCACCGCCATCGTAGCGTTTCAGCTCATCGGGGAATTTGATTTTTCTCATTTTTTTACCGGGTATACCGTGCCGGCGGGTTTTATTGACTGGCCGATTAAGGCAATAGCGTATTGCTTCTTCGATTGCGTCCATAACTATGATTTTAAAATCCCGGAGAGATACCCTTATCCTTGCGGGGGATTTCTACTCGATCCGGTATATCGGGGGGAAGAGAGTTGCGAGGGAAGGGATCGAACCTCCGACCTTCGGGTTATGAGCCCGACGAGCTACCGCTGCTCTACCTCGCGATATTGCCAGCCACCTTGATGAAAAGCATGGTGAACTGGACTTACGTTTGTGTTACTTTGCCAGCCCTCTGACCAATGCGGCTACTGAAGTGCCGAGTTTTTTGGCTTTGGCTTTGATTTTCTTGTGTTGAGCGTCAGATACCTCAACTGTGATTTTCTTTGCCATGTAGAATGGATTTTGATGAGTGAGTATTTGATACCTATTTTCCTACCGGCTTCACGAATGATAACCAGCGTTTGTATACATTTTGATGCTTCTCTCCCATGAATCTTGCCGTGGAACTATCTTTGAAGCAAAGTCCGGCGCCGACCGCAATCGCATACGCGTTAACGCAAACCGAATCGTAGAAGCGAAAGCCCGAGGGGTTGTTCTTAGGATGAACTTCCAAATCAAACCAGTTAGTCCACTTTCTTTCCTTCGAATTGTTATAATCAGGAACCCACCTTTCCTTCGTTTCAGGATCAATATTGGCAGCATCCGTCAATACCAATGTTTCCAGGAAGGCTGATACTGCATCTCTGTATCTTTCATCAATACCTTGGATTGGGGCGAACAGCGCAGCAGAATCGAGATTCATTATCTCACATGCATGAGAGAGGTTTTCAATGTTCATTTTGAGTTTGTTTTGAGTTAAAAGTTATTCCAGCCCATCTTTGTCCAGGCTTACTTTCCAAGCTGCAATAGCAACTATGATTACAGTAACAAATGCCTGGTAAGTAAGTGGTGACATAAGATTTTGTTTTAAATGATGAATTCATCCTCGTATAACCATACACGCGTCCCAGACTCAAGAATTACCTCATGGCGCTCCCGGTCCCTGTTACCTGTCAACATGCCCGTTTTATAGCCGCGAATCGGTGTCAATAACGTTACCATACAGATTAATTTAAAAGTGATGCTATGCTGATATATCGATCCTTTGCTCTCAACAAATCCTCCAGGGTAACCGGTCTTCTCATATAAGGATTTGACATGGTCAACTGGTGAACCAAATTCATTATCTGCCCCGCTGGCATCGGTATCCACTTTACTTTACGCATCATATTCAGTTTTTGATTGGTTGGATGGTTTTAGAAATTCTTGATTCACGCTTGATTCTCACTTTCACTAAATCCTTTTTGGAAAGACCCCTTTGGGGAGTTGGACCTTGAATAAGGCCCAACTCTTTTTCCATATTGATAGCTTCTTCAAGCATCACCGAAGCCAGTTCCTTGAGCGATGCAATTCTTTTCTGTATGTTTCTACTGTTATTCACTTTACGATCTCGGTCTGGGTTTCTACAATCTCTGACTCGGGTAATCCGGTTTCTTCCATCAGAACTTTAATTACTGCGATTTGAGTGAGCGACTTTCTCCGCAATCTCATAGCAGCTTTTACAGCCTCCTCTCCAACACCCATCGCAAGGGCAACTTTTAGGCGCAAGGCTGTGTTTTCTCGCAGTTCTTCAAGTATCTTCTTGGTCAATTGCATTTTTAGTTGTTACTTTTGTTGAAACAAAGAAAGTTACATTTTGTAACAATTCCAAATTATGTAACAATTATTGTTACTAAAGTTATCAACATACTTATCAACATGGCTATAAATGAGCAGATTAAGGAACTCAGGGTGTCTACGGGAAAGACTCAAGAATATGTTGCTTCCGCCCTCGGAATAAAGCGGAGCACGTATGCTACTTATGAAACGGGCCGGGTAGACGTCGATATTGAATTGTTACAAAAAATAGCAGACCTATACCAAGTGCCCTTATCACATTTTATACCTGGTTCTGGAATCGGAAAAGGGATAGCAATTGCTCCAATTGGAAGGTTTCCCAAAAAAATAGAGCAGGGGAAGGCAATTCCGTTTTATGACATAGATTTTGCAGCTGGTGATATCGAATTCTACAACGGCAATTCGACTATCCAAGCAGCTTACACAATGGATATTCCA
The DNA here is from genome assembly GCA_009996675.1 of Chitinophagaceae bacterium. Lineage (GTDB taxonomy): Bacteria > Bacteroidota > Bacteroidia > Chitinophagales > Chitinophagaceae > Sediminibacterium. Next base: position 35,092 of record JAACZQ010000002.1, on the reverse strand, counting down.
GAATTTTCCGGTTGTACAGCATTTCGGACCTACGGAGAGAGTATGGAGAAATTGATTAAAAGCGGCGATATATTATTCGGCACTAGAGTAAACGATTGGGAAAGCCACCTAGAATATGGGCAGATTTACGGGATAATTTGCATTGATAAGCGTAGATATTTAAAGTTCATCAGAAAGGCTAATGGAAAGGAAGACACACATTTCCTACTAAAAAGTGAAAATCAAGCATTTGATGACTTTCTATTGCCGAAATCTAAAATTAAATCCATCTGGTTGATTCATGGATGGATGAATAAAAGAACATAGTATGAAAAAACTAATTGCAATCATTATTTGCACACCCATTTTGGGGTTTTCTCAAACACCTGATGAGGTAAAACCAGGCATGTCTGCATCTGATATCAAGAAGATGTTGAATGACGGATACACCCTTTCTTCTGGCTGGACAATTAAAGAAGGGGACACATTGCGTCTGGGACCCGGGACCATGCCCGACAAACGATATGCATACATATACCAAAGTCCTTTAAATTTCTTCGCGACAGCCTCCGCCGATAATAGCGGTAAGAATTACCTGGCCAGTAATGCAGCGCGGAATGCAATTGTCAAAGAGTTTATCACCTACGGAACAAAAAGAAGTGGTTTTACCATTATAGCAAAAGTTGGCGTAGGTGATATTTCGAACTATTGGATAGAAATCGATAATGCAATAGGCTCAGGTGAACTTACTCCCCCAGCTATGTATTCATCTTTTTACAAAAAAACAAGTGGCCCGGCTGCTTCAATAGCTGATGAACTTAAAAAATGGAAGGATCTTCTGGATGCCGGAGCTATCACCAAAGAAGAATATGAAGCTCAAAAAAAGAAACTAATTGGCCAATGAAACCAGAAAATGTTATCATAGCTCATAATGTCAAATTACTTCGCAATCTGAGCAAAGAAACCCAGGGAGAATTTGGAAAACGTGTAGGTGCTAGCCAACAGAATATTGTAACCTATGAATCGGGGCAATTCAGACCCAAGCCAGGTATATTGTTAGAATTGGCGAAAATTGCCGGCGTTACTCCTGAAACGCTGATCAGCGTTAAATTGAAAACAGATAAATCAGGTAAGATCACCAATCTACCAGATAGAGATAAGGAACTGAATAGGCTTAGATCGGCAATACAAGATATTCTGGAAAACAATAGAAAATATCAGGAATCGATGTCAAAAAAGGTGATGGACTTATTAGCTGAAATGCAGCAACTCACAGCTAATCAAGCTAAATGAATCGCTAACAATGCCACTAACAAATTAACTTAAATAAAAATTATATTATATACATAACGCAGTTCAATATGAGAGGGGTGTGAAAATCGTAAAAAATCGATTCTGACTACGGATCAGAAGGTTTCAGGTTTGAATCCTGACGCGGTCACAAAAAACTCCATCAAAAGATGGAGTTTTTTTATTATAAATTATTGCCAAAAGTCAATTCGGTTCCCCCTTTCCCGTTCACACAACACCGGAATCCCCCCAACTGCAAATTTTATAAAGTAGCCTTTAGATTATATAACAGCTTTCCAGACAAATAAACCCAGTTTTGTCCAATCAACGATAGACTTATGGGGCAAGAACATAAGGTGTATGTAAAAGGGATGGTTTGCCAACGTTGCATCAGGGTAGTCAGTATGCAACTAGACCTTACCGGAATACCGTACGATACCGTATCGCTTGGAGAACTGGTATTTTCCGCCCAAACACCAGACCTAATCTTTTTAGATCAGATTTTAGTCCCATTGGGTTTTCGTGTTTTACAACAAAAAAATAAAACATTAATCCAGGATCTGAAAGCACTGATATATAAAGTATTTGATGGGAATTTCGACTTCCCAACTGGATTCCGGTTTTCTACTTATGCAGCCCAAAAACTCAGAAAAGATTACAGAAGCCTTAGCGCTCTGTTTGCACAAGAAGAAGCAATTTCTTTAGAACAATATATCATACAGTATAAAACTTCCCAAGTCAAATACTTCCTGCGGGAAACAGATCTTACACTATTGGAACTATCTGTCCGTTTCGGATATAGCAGTGTTGCCCATTTATCAAAACAATTCAAGCAGCTAGTAGGTATTTCCCCATCCATATTCAAGCAACAAATAAAGGTTACCCAGAGATAATAATTATAGCGCTGTTTATAAATCTCGTGCGCCTACTATTCTAAAGTAGTTTACCCTTCTTTCATCGTTTATGTAGCTTTTCGTCATGAAAACTATATAAATCAAAAGCCCATAAGTGCAAACAGCAGGTTTTCAGCTGAAGGTAGTTTTGCCTATTCATATCAAGAATAAAAGAAAACCTTATGCGATTATCCAATGTATCTGCTGGCCTGACAGCACTAATAGTCTTACTGGTTATGGACAGCTGCACCTCAAAAAAATCAGCTGATGAATCACCTGCCGCTGCTACTACCCAACCCGCTTTACCAGTGGACATCATCCTTGCACAGGAAACATCACAGCTGCAAACAGAAACGGTTACCGGATCTCTCCTTCCGTTTTCAGCAGTAGATATTGTCAGTGAGGTATCTAAAAAAATCAATGCTGTATTATTTAAGGAAGGCAGTCTGGTAGGCAAAGGTCAGATATTATATAAACTGGACGATGCGGATATACTAGCCAGGATCAGACAATTACAATCCGAATTAAATCTGGCATCACTGATTGAAGCACGGCTTAAGCAACTCTTACAAGCCGAATCAGTCCGTCAGGAAGAATACGATATTGCATCATCAAAATTACAGTCCCTTCAGGCCGGTTATGATTTATTAAAAATCGAATTATCCAAAACCGCTATCCGCGCTCCATTTACAGGACACATTGGCATTACAAAAGTTTTTGCCGGTTCATATGTATCACCAGGCATGATAATGACCAGTTTACAGAATCAGTCCTTATTAAAAATACAGTTTACTCTACCCGAAAAACTGTCACAAACATTAAAAAATGGAGATCAGATAAAGTTTACAACCGAATTGAACAATGTAATGTATACAGCTGCAGTTGCTACTATTGAGCCCTCAATAGAAGCCAGCAACCGAAACCTTACTGTCCAGGCAGTTTATAATAACAAGTCCGGTCTATTGAAACCTGGCATGTCTGTAAAAGTATATTTCCACCCGGCTAATAACAATTCCAAAGGAATTTTAATCCCAACAGAAGCACTTATCCCGGGCAATGGAAGCTACCAGGTTTTCTTAGTCAAAAAGAATACGGCCAGATTAACACCAGTTACCATCTTAACTCGAACTGATAAAGAAGCATTTATCACGAATGGCATTAAGCAGGGTGACACAGTGATGATTTCAAACCTGCTACGAGCAACTGACGGAACCCCCGTACAAGTAATCAAGCCTTAATCCATGATTCAAATCTAATCTATGAGTTTACCCTCTATAAGTATAAAAAAACCGGTATTAGCAGCTGTCTTTTCAGCGCTAATTGTTATTGCTGGTATTGTCGGATGGCGATACCTTGGCGTACGAGAATTTCCGCTCACAGAGCCTCCAGTAATTTCAGTAGTTACTTTTTACCCAGGCGCCAGTCCCGATGTAATTGCTTCCAAAATAACAAAGCCATTGGAAGAATCCATTGCAGAAGCAACTGCAATCAGAACAATTTCATCGGAATCCAGGGAACAGGTAAGTATCATCTCCGTAGAATTCAACCGAAACATCAATCTGGAAGATGCATTGAATGATGTACGTGACAAAGTAACAAAAGCTAAAAGTCATTTACCCGCAGATGTAGACCCGCCAATTGTTGAAAAAGCAAGTTCCCCGGATAATTTGGTGGCATTTCTGGAAGTTGAAAGTAACACAAAGGATATAAAAGAAGTAAGCCACTTAGCTTCAACCATCATTAAAGACAGGATGCAGTCAATACCAGGCGTTCAGCGGGTAGCCATTGTAGGCGAGCATAAATATGCCATGCGGTTACGTTTTGATCCCATAAAACTGGCTGCTTACCAACTAACACCGGAAGACATACGACTGGCTCTCAATCGGGAGAATGTAGATCTGCCTTCAGGCCGGATAGAAGGAAAAAGCAATGAATTAACCGTTCGCACAATTGGCAGACTCTCTACAGAAAGTTCTTTTAATGAAATGATTATTAAGCAACAGGGAACATCAATCATACGTTTAAAAGATATTGGCTATGCAGCCCTGGGTGAAGTAAATGAACGAACAGCTATTATCAATGGAACCGGTAAAAAAAATGTGATCGGTGTTGGGGTAGCCATACAGATACAACGAAATGCCAACGCTATTGAGGTTGTTGATGAATTTTACAAAAGACTAAATCAGCTCAAAAAAGAAATCCCGTCTGATTACCAGCTTATTGTAGGTTTCGATTTTACAAAACCCGTAAGAGAATCCATAAAGGAAGTTGAAGAAACAATCTTTATAGCATTTGGGTTAGTAGTCGTTATTATATTTCTTTTTTTACGCGACTGGAGATCAACTATTATCCCCGTAATAGCAATCCCTGTATCCATCATGTCGGCTTTCTTTATTATGTATATAGCTGGATTCTCTATTAATGTACTTACCCTTTTGGGCCTAGTATTGGCTATTGGACTTGTGGTAGATGATGCAATTGTAGTATTGGAAAATATTTATAAAAAAGTAGAAGAAGGAATGCCGCCAATCCAGGCAGCATTTGCGGGTAGTAAGGAAATTTATTTCGCAGTGATTTCAACAACCATCACATTGGCGGCAGTATTCATGCCAATTATATTTATGGGTGGTATTAGTGGTCAACTGTTCAGCGAATTTGCAATTGTAGTTTCCGGATCCGTGCTGGTATCAGCCTTTGTAGCACTAACACTTTCCCCAATGTTAAGTGCTTATTTGCTAAGGAAAAAGGAAAATAAGAACTGGTTATACAAAATAACAGAACCTTTTTTTGTTCAATTAAACAAAGGATATGCCAAATGGCTGAAGGCTTTTATGAAAAAAAGATGGCTCGCATGGGTTTTCCTGGCATTATCGTTATCATCCATCTATTATATAGGCAAAAAATTACCGGCAGAACTGGCTCCGATCGAGGACAGAAGCAATATGAGCCTGATTGCAATTGCACCTGAAGGCATTTCATTTGATAAAATGAAGGAAAACATGGAAGCTGTAGGGAATTATGTTAATGATTCTACCGATGGGCTATACCAAACCTATTCAATGGTGGCAGTCTCCTTTATCCCCGCTCCTGCACCTACCAGTTTCGCTATACAATCTATTTATCTCAAGGACCCTAACCACCGGAAAACCAGTATTCAGCAATTGTACAATCAATATGGAATGGCTTCAGGTAAATTCAGGAATATATTATTATTCCCTTACCTGCCACCAACCATTGGAACCCGATACGGTGGCGGAATGCCTGTTCAGTATGTATTACAAACACCGGACCTGGACAGCCTATCAAACGTATTACCAAAATTTTTAGCTGCAGCCAGACAAAGCAGGAAATTGTTATTTGTCGATGCAGATCTGAAAATCAATAAACCGGAATTAAAAATCAATATTAATAGGGATAAAGCAGCACTCATGGGTGTTTCAATCCAAGAAGTAGCCAGAGCGCTACAACTCTCCTATTCAGGACAGCGCTATGGATATTACCTGCAAAACGACCGCCAGTATGAAGTAATCGGACAGGTTGAACGGTTCAACAGGAATGATATCAGTGATTTAAAGTCAATTTATGTTCGTGCAGCATCTGGCGCCATGATTTCCCTCGATAACCTTGTGAGTGTCCAAGAAGGTATTAGTCCGGCGGCGATTTACCGATACGACCAATACACATCTGCAACTGTATCAGCTGGACTGGCACCCGGTATAAGTTTGGCAGAAGGCATCCAGGAAATGGAACAGATTAAAAAGCAAGTTTTAGGTGAGAACTTTAAATCAACCACAGCCGGACAATCCCGTGATTTTACAGAAAGTCAGGGTAATATTAATTTCACGCTTATACTGGCACTACTGCTGATTTATATGATCCTGGCAGCACAATTCGAGAGTCTGCGGGACCCACTCATCATCATGCTCACAGTTCCGATGGCGGTAACTGGTGCCATTCTCAGTCTGCACTGGCTGGGACAAAGCCTAAATGTATTCAGTCAGATTGGCATTATTACGCTTGTAGGTTTAATTACCAAAAACGGAATTCTGATCGTTGAATTTGCCAACCACCTCAAAGCAAGCGGATTGTCAACTTTTGAAGCAGCATCACAAGCAGCTGTCCAACGCTTTCGTCCCATTCTCATGACATCCCTTGCCATGATATTCGGTGCTATCCCCATAGCATTGACTAATAACAGCAGACAATCGCTTGGGATTGTTATAGCAGGAGGGCTGGTATTCGCTGGTATCCTTACACTTTTCATTATACCTGCAGTTTACTCCTACCTGTCTTCCAGCAAGCATAAAGAACCTGTAACGGAAATAAGCTCCAACTTCTAATCCTGCTTTTATCTATTTCAATCAGAATTTATGAAATACAAATTAAAATACATATTCCTGTTTTCAGCTCTTGCGTTACTGACCACCGCGGTATCAGCTCAGATAAAAAAATTGAGCCTGGCCGAAGCCTTACAGGAAGCAGCCAAAAATAACCGGCAAAACCAAATACAGTTATTAGAGTGGCATAAAACTGAATCGATTATTGCATCAGCAAAAACAGCGTTGCTACCTCAGGTGAATCTTCAATCCGGGTATACAGTATTCGGAGAAAGACCGGTACTGTATATGCGCGATCAAAGTGCTAATCCGAAAGTATCGGATATGACTTATGGTGGTCGTTTTGCCTTTACCTCAACTATCCAGGCACAATATCCTATTAATGCCCCAGACGCAAAGAGTAATATCAGACTGGCTACCATTGAAGGAAAAATCCAAAGCCTGGAATGGAAAAAAACGGAAGAAAGAGTTGCGATAGAAATTGCTAAGATATATATCACTATTCTAATGTATCAGGCACAACAGAAAGTGCTGGATCAAAGTCTAGTACGAAATCAGCAGGCCATGTCCGATGCCCGGTTGTTGTTCGTGCAAGGCAGGAGTTTAAAAACAGATACGCTACATACCTACCTGTCTGTCCAGAATCTGAAACTTTCATTGGCGGGTATGCAAAATACAATACAGGATTTGACAGCACAGCTTGTACAATTACTGGGATTCAATACCACAACCACCCTGATATTAACAGACAGTATAATACCAGACATGATCCTTCCTGATACCAGCGGTAACAAGAACGATCTCTTATCAACACGTTTTGATATCCGGCAGCAAGGTATGAAAATGGAACTGGCTAAGGAGCATATAGCAAAAGTGAAAAACTATAATAAGCCGCAAATATGGGCAATTGCCAGCTTACAGGTACAGCAGCAATCAGATGATTTCCGACTGGAGCAGTTCCGCTTTCCAAGGACTTCATATGCCGGCATTACCCTCAGCATACCAATCTACAACGGGAATCAAAAACGTATCAAATTAAAACAGGCCCAGACGGAGCTGGAACAACAACAAATAACCATGCTGGAACTCAATCAGACCGTAGCACGTGAAATTAGCATGCTAAAAAAACAGTTACTGCTTGATCACCAAAAAGAAATGATACAACAAGAAAATGTAACCGTTGCACAAACCAGTTATAATATCACGCAAGACAGATATAGACAAGGCTTGAGTAGCCGGCTGGAACTTTCGGATGCTGAACTGGCACTCACCAGAGCAAAGATGGATCTGATACTGGCCACATACAGCTACCAGCTCACCAATCTCGAATTATTAAAAGCCATGGGGCAATTGGTATTCTCCAATGATTAATTCATCATCCTATTCAAAACAATAAAATAAATACTGCAATGAAAAGTAACACATATCAAAATAGATGGGCGGCATTGGCTTTACTTTGTACCGCTCAATTCATGGTAATCATGGATACATCCATCATTGGCGTGGCACTTCCTGCCATTAAATCAGATCTTGGATATACCCAAAATGGCTTACAATGGATATTTAATGCTTACGTTATATTTTTTGGAGGCCTCTTATTATTGGGTGGTCGTTTGTCAGACCTGTTCGGTGCTCGGAAAATATTTACCGCCGGCTTCGGTATTCTTACTGTCGCCTCACTGCTGGCTGGTCTTGCCTGGTCCCCAACTGTATTAAACACGGGCCGTGCCTTACAAGGCATGGGATCAGCACTCATTGCCCCGGCATCAATGACTTTGCTGATGACGACATTTTCAGATCCCAAAGAACTGGGGAAAGCCTTTGGATTTTGGGGAGCTTCCGCTGCTGCAGGTGGTTCTGCTGGTGTATTTCTCGGCGGTATTATAACCGAATGGCTGAACTGGTCGTGGGTCTTTTACATCAATATCCCCATTGGTTTTGTGGTAATAGTATTGAGCAAAAAATATCTGCAAAGAGGCAGCAAAACGGACGGCGTGGTAGATTGGAGCGGCGCTATTATGGGTACCGCAGCATTGGTACTACTGGTCTTTGCCATCGTATCAGCTGAAACAGCCGGATGGGCTTCAACACAAACAATAGGTTTGGTGGGTACCGCTATCCTTATTTTTGCACTATTTCTCATCAGTCAAAAGAAAAAGAAATATCCGTTGCTACCGCTCAGCATTTTCAAAGCTCCTAACCTATCTGCAGGCAATATGGTAATGGCTTTAATGGCAGCAGCATGGATACCACTCTGGTTTTTCCTCAACCTGTATCTGCAACAAATTCTTAAACTAAATGCCTTTTACAGTGGTTTGGCATTACTACCAATGACCATCACGATTATGATCGTAATGGTAGGGATTACCGGAAAACTAGTTGCCAGATTTGGATTCAAAGCAAACCTGATAACAGGACTTCTTTCCTTAAGTATTTCCCTATTCTTGTTCAGTATGGCACCTGCAAAAGGACAATATCTGGTACAAGTACTGCCGGCTTCTTTATTGGGAGCCATAGGTATGTCATTGGCTTATATCCCCGGCACCATGGCAGCCATGTCTGGAGCAAGACCCGAAGAAACCGGATTAGCCTCTGGAATTGTAAACACAAGTTACCAAATTGGTTCAGCTATCGGTCTTGCCCTGATTTCAGTTTTTGCAACTCATACAACACAAAACAATATTGAGCTTGGCATGGATGCATCTCAAGCGCTGAATAGTGGCTTCAACGCTGCTTTTTTAGGCGCTGCTATCGTTGCCCTGGTTGGTTTACTGATTGCCTTATTTTCAATCCGAGAAAAAAAATAACAGAAACTGATCATTAAACACTAACACAAACAGCCGGCATACCGGCTGTTTGTGTATAAAGTATCAGAGTTTTCTCATAGCCCTGCCCACAACTTTGACAATTGCTCCTTCACTGCTGCCTGCGCTTTTGCAATAGACTGTTCCGGTACAGAACCCTTCACGGAAATATCATGCATGGATGCCAGTGCATCTACATAAAATTTACCCCATACTTCCAGGATATGTCTCTCCGTATCGCGGTTGCCACCACTGGCAATCGCAGCCCTGCTCAATGCAGCCTCCACATCCAGGCGCTTGAATGCCGACTGCCGATACTCATCAATCAGGTATTGTACCAACTGCTCATTATTGGCAGTTAAAGAATACGCTGCAACCAGTGCCGATACACCCACATTTTTCATTTCCCAGGCCGATACCTTATCAATACGATCGGCATCGGTATGATAAAACACATCGGTAAAATGCCAGAGCAATAAACCCGGTATTTTAGCCTGTAGGAAAGGCGTATGATCCGAACCACCTTCGAAGGGATTGGTTTTAACCACCCAGCCGTTGGTAGCTGCCTGATCCAGGCAACGGCTCAGCATGAAATCATTGAAATAATGCGGAACAATAGCCGATTCCGGTAAAGCTGTGCCACCCCATTCCGTATGTTTTTCATCGCCACGGGTCCATACGGCAGAAGGATCGGGCATTTTCTCAATCAGGAAAGTACCGCCGGTTTTTTCCGTATCCTCTCCTACCATATCCAGACTCATACCCCATTGAATGCCTTTGGCGCGAATGGAATCTTCCATGATATACCGACGGGTAGAATTGATTTCATCACCCCATAAAAAACTAATGCTGCGTTGCGGAACAACCGATTTGTTTTGATAGAGTGCTGCAGCAACCCTGGCCATTTCTGCCAGTGTACCCACACCCGATGCATTGTCATTGGCACCCGGCTCCTGCACATGCGCAGAAAAAACAAAACGTTTATCTGCCTGCTCACTGCCACGGATATCTGCCACCAGCGTAAGCTCTTCGGCCTGGTAAGTACGGGCTACAATTGTAACATGTAAGGAAACAGGGCCTTTTTCCAATGCCTTTTTCAACCGGCTCCGTGCCTGGGTTGACAGCAGAATACCAAAGCCCTGTTGCTGCGAACTATCCACCTGTGCAATAGAACTGAACTGAATGGAATGGGGATGTTTCTCCGGTTGCGTATAAGCAGGAACCGAATAACCCATAACGCCCACAGCACCGCGACCGGCTACCAGGCGGTCAACCTGACCAACCGGTTGCTCCGCAAAAACAATTTTACCTTTCAAATCCAGTTTGGTAACCGCATCCCCGCTGGTTTTGGTCAAGTAAACCACCGGTGCTTCTATACCCGCTGCAGGTGTGGATGCTGAATTAATGGCCAGCATATTGCGGTTGGTCTGAAAAGACAACAGGGGCTCGGTTTCCCCCACAATGGTTACCACCGCATCAACCGGCTCCCAGGTCTTGCGGCGCATGGGTCTTTTCTCAAGCCGGTAAGTAAGCCGGTCACCCGCTTTAGCCACTTGCTCCTGCACATAACCGGCCTGCTTCAAGATATTTTCTACGTAGTAAATACTTTCATTAAATCCGGTATTCCCCGGCAGCCGCCAGCGCTTTTCCACATAGGCAACGGTTTCAAACGCTTTCTTTTCCTGGAAAGCAGCCCGCACCTGTTCATAATATTTTTTCAGGGTCGGATCAGACTGGGCCATAAGCCCGCCACTACAACCCACCAGCAATAACAAGATCAATGAACGCATAAACTATTCAATCTAAAAAGCATGAAACAATCAGGGAATTCGCAACAATGATTATCCATCAATATTCATCGCATCGTAAACTATGACTTTTGCCCACAAGTGACCATAGTTTTGTACGAATGCCTGGTGAACCGGATGATCCTGGTACACTTTCTGACCAGCAGTATCTGCAAAAAACATCACTTCAGATACATCCCAGCTATTATCTACCACATCCCTTTTTTCCGTACTGGCCGGATAACCGATATGCAGTTGCTGAATGGTGGGAATAGCCCTGAGTGTTGCCAATCCCTCCGCCAGCTTCTTGCGGTTGGCAACCGATCCGGGTTCTTTCAACCAGAAAAAAACATGGTGAATCAGTGCTTTGGGCTGGGGGGCGCTACCGGTTGCTGCTCCGGCAGCCAGTGAAGCGGCCCCGGCCAGGGCTGTTTGTTGGATAAATTGCCGTCTCGATTTCGCTGTCATCAGTAAAAATTAAATGTTATACAGTAAATTTAATCAATCTGCCGACCCGGCAATCGCCCCGGAGCGGATATTAGAAAAACATTAGAATGGGCCGCTGCCCCGACTATTCTGTAAATTGCCCTCATCCAGAAGTGAACCTGTATGACAGATGAACGCAAATTATTGATTGTAGAAGACGAGAAAAAGATTGCTACCACCCTCAAAAAGGGATTGACAGAGAACGGGTATCATGTAGACCTGGCTTTCGACGGAACGATCGGTAAACGGCTGTTTCTGTCCAACCCCTACGACCTCATCATACTCGATATCAACCTCCCGGGCATGAACGGATACGATCTCTGCCGCGAGATCCGCAGCCACAACCAGCATATCCCGGTAATCATGCTCACGGCCATGAATACCACCGAGGATAAGATAGAAGGCTTTGATACCGGAACGGATGATTACATGATCAAACCTTTTGAATTCAAGGAACTGCTGGTGCGCATCCGGGCTTTACTAAAAAGAACCATGAACCAGCAATTACCCACAGGTAACCTGCTCAAAGTGGACGACCTGGAAATGAACCTCGATACCAAAGAAGTACGCCGCTCCGGAGAACTCATTCAACTCACGGCCAAAGAATTCCAGTTACTCGAATACTTCATGCGCAACCGCAACCGGGTATTGTCGCGGGCCGATATTGCCGAAAGGGTCTGGGAAATCGACTTCGATACACAAACCAATGTGATTGACGTATACGTGAATTACCTCCGCAATAAAATCGACAAACGCTTCGGCACCAAACTCATCCACACACAGGTGGGCATGGGTTATATCCTAAAAGACCCCTCCTGATGAAGATCAAATACCGCATCACCCTGCTGTTCACACTATTGGTTACCATGATCCTGCTGGTGATGTGTCTGTCTATTTATTATTTCTCCAACTGGAACCGGGAAAAAGACCTGCAAAGGCGACTCCGTAACCGTGGTTTGTCTACCGTAAGCCTGCTGTTGAAAGTAGAAGGCATGGATATACAGCTACTGCGGCAGATTGATGAGAACATGAAAATTTCCCTGATGGGGAAAAGTGTGGTGGTATACGATCAGTACAACCGCGAAATATACCAGTATAAGGATAATGATGCTTCCGTAGAACACGTACCCTTCAGCCTGCTCAACAAAGCCCGCAACGACGGGGAATACAGCTATAAAAGCGGGGAACGGGATGTAATTGTCATCCCTTTTATCAAAGGCGATAAACAATACCTGGTAGCCGCCGCCGCTTACGATAAAGACGGGCTGGAGAAAATGTCGCAGTTAAAACTAATCCTCCTCTTCAGTTTCTTTACCGGTACCCTGCTCACATTTCTCACCGGACTGATCTTCTCCAACCGGTTGGTGGTACCCATACAGAAGATCACCAATGAAGTGAAGGAAATTTCGTCCCAGAACCTCTCTCGCCGCATTGCCATCCAGTCGCCAAGGGATGAGCTGAATGAACTCTCTTCCACCTTCAACGACCTACTCACCCGTTTGCAGGAATCTTTCGAAATACAGCGGCGTTTCATAGCCAATGCCTCGCATGAATTATCCACGCCCCTTACATCCATATCCAGTCAGCTCGAAATAACCTTACAGAACCAGCGCTCCGCAGCGGAATACCAGTCGATCCTCTTCTCGGTATATGAAGATGTTAAAAACCTCACCCGTTTAACCCGCAGCCTGCTGGAACTGGCCAAAGCCAGCGGCACCAGTGATGGTATGGAATTAACCCTGGTACGCATTGATGAGCTTTTATTAAAACTCCCGGCGGAAATGCATAAAACATCTCCTGACTATAAAGTAGAACTGCATTTCGATAGTTTTCCGGAAGATGAGGATAAACTGCTGGTTTTTGGTAATACGGAGCTCCTGCACAGCGCCATCCGCAATATTGTGGTGAATGCCTGTAAGTATGCCGACAACCATACCGCCAGCGTAAGCCTGCATTTTGCAACCGACCGCCTCACGGTAACCGTGGCGGATAATGGTCCGGGTATATCCGAAGCCGAACGCACCATGGTGCTGCAACCCTTTTACCGGAGCGAAAAAACAAGCGATTCGCAGGGATTCGGACTGGGGCTGTCACTGGCTTACCGGATCATCAAACTGCATAAGGGGGAATTAGGCATCAGCAATGCCGAACCGGCGGGCACCCGTATTTCGGTGATTTTACCCATTGCCCGGAATTTCCACCAGCTCTGATCCATTTTCTAATCATTTTCTAATCTCGTCCTAATGAGCGCTTAATAGCGGCAGCCCATATTGCATTCAAAATATTGCAAGACTGTTATTATTTGCTCAGGGTTTAGTTTAAAGCCGCTCTTTTCTAAGAGTGGCTTTTTTTTTATCCGCTCCTGAATTATAATTAGATTCTAATATGAGGCTAATGCCCCCTTAACGCCCGGCAGTCAGTTTTACACCGATCCAAACCAATTGATTATGATCAGTGTAATAATTCCCGCACTCAACGAAGGCAGAACCATTGGCAATGTGGTTCGGTATTGCTTTTCGAAAGAACAGGTAACAGAAGTGATTGTTGTAGATGATAAATCTTTCGACGATACCGTAAAAGAAGCCACAGAAGCCGGCGCACGGGTTATTACCAGTACGCGGCTGGGCAAAGGGGCATCCATGAAAGACGGATTGCTATGTGCCAAAAACGAGCTCATTGTATTCATTGATGGCGATATAGATCCTTATCCGGATCAAATGCTGGAACAGATGACTGCCCCCTTGCTCAATAATAGCAAAGACTTTATCAAAGCCGCATTTGCCCGTAACAGCGGCCGGGTAACCGAACTGGTAGCCAAACCCCTGCTGAGCATGTTCTTCCCCGAACTCAGCGTTTACAAACAACCCCTCAGCGGTATGATTGCCGGACGCAAAAGCCTGTTTGAACAACTGGAATTCGTGAACGATTACGGTGTTGATATCGGCATCCTTATCGACATGCACGAACAGCAGGCCCGCATTGAAGAAGTCTATATCGGGTATATTGAAAACGACAGCAAACCCCTGCATGCATTGGGGCGCATGAGTAAGGAAGTGGCCAGCACCATTATCAGCCGGGCATTAAGACACCAGAAAATGGTATCCTTTGAAGACTACCAGGAAATGAATGTGATACGCGACCAGATGGAACTGGCTTTGAGAGAACAGCTCCGTGGTGCAAAAAAAATGGTGGTATTTGACATGGACGATACCATACTCAAAGGCCGTTTCGTGGATACCTATGTCAAACGCAATGGGTTAACCGAAGAACTGGCGGCATTGCGGCAAAACCATACCGAAAGAACCGTCTTAACCAAAGCCATTGCCCGTTTATTCAAAGGCCGCAATTTTGGCGAACTCATCGAAACCATTGACAGTATACCATTGGTGGCCGATATCACAGCCGTTATCAACGCCCTGCACGAACAGGGATATGTGGTGGGAATCATTACCGACAGCTATGATTTTGTAGCCAACCATATCCGAACCAAAACAGGGGCCGATTTCTGCCTGGCCAATGAACTGGAATTCTCCAACAGCATTGCCACCGGCGAAGTGAAGATTCCATCTTTTTTCTTTCGCCACGAACAAAGTTCCTGCAGGCATACCATCTGCAAATCCAATGCACTGGATCATGTGCTGAAACAATACGGCATCAGTGTACACAATTGCATGGCCATTGGCGACAGCGAAAACGATATCTGTATGGTGCGGAAATCCGGACTGGGTGTGGCTTTCAGAACCAAGGACGATTTTCTGCGGGATTGCGCGGATATCCATATCCAGGAAGACGCTTTTGCCGGTATTCTCGAATACACATCCTGATTCTAATGCGATTCTAATACAGGTCTAATTAGCACCTAATAAGGCTGGTATAGGTTTGACAGAGCATACATGATGACATTGTTCAAAAACATATTGATCCCCGTGGAATCGGTTCCGCAGACACAGCTGGCGCTGGACAAAGCGCTGGAGCTCTGTGATACAGCCGAAACCACCCTGCACCTCGTTGCCGTACTGCGCAACGAGTCGGTATGGGAGCGATTGTTCAACAATGAACTGATTACCCCCGATAACCTGCGATTCCGGAAGCGGCGCAAACAGGCCGAACGCAGACTGGAAACCCTGCGTGGCCGTTTATTAACCCAGGTACCCGATGCTGTGGTAACCACAACGGTAATCCTGTACAGTCCGCTCACGGATCATATCACCAGCTTTATACGGCGGCACCAGATCGACCTGGCCATTGTAGGCAGGCAGCGGAGCCGGAAGCGCTGGCTGGACTGGCTGGGTGGTCACCCTAATGACGATATCACCGATAAGGGCAATGTTCCGGTATTATCCGTCACACCCGGCTGCCTGAAACACAGCATCAAATCCATTTTGTTGCCGGTACACTCTTTTGTACCGGAAAGGAAAATAGAAATGGCCTTATCCTTCGCACGGAAGTTTCATGCGCATATACACCTGGTAACCGTCATAGATTCCAATAATACCGAATCCAAAATCAAGGTAGATGCATTCTACCTCACCTATAAAATCCTGGCCGAGTGCGGCCATTCTCCCCAGTACAAAATATTACAGGGAGAAGATAGTCATGACACACTGATGCGTTATGCGGATCAGATCAAAGTAGACCTGATCCTGTTAAACCCGGAAAAGAAATCGGTTTGGCCTTTGCGCATGTCAACCGAACGATCGCACCCGGTGAATCCTTTATCCGGTTTACACATTCTGACGCTTAAATCATACATGAAAAAAACCTCTTAACACGCGAGTATGAAACGGATATTCTTCATGCTGGTGCTGGCCGGACTGGCTGGTACAGGCACGGTAATGGCCCAACCGCAAACAGGCAGACAATTATTCACCTACGAACGTTACCAGAGCGCAGAAACCGCTATGCAAAAAGCTGTATCGGACGTCCCCACCGATGCGGACGCCTGGTATTGGTTAATCCGTTCCCAACTGGCGTTGAACAAAGCAGCAGATGCTGCCGGCACCCTGAACCGTATCCCGGCCGACCTGCAGAACACACCATTGATGCAGGTAGCCAGGGGTGCTGTAGCCTTATACCAGGGCGACTCTACCACTGCCACTACCCTGTTTGAAACAGCCATCGGCACCAAACGCAAAAAAGATCCGTTGATACAGCTGGCTGTGGCCGAAGTAATGATCCAGGCACCCCATGGAAACCCCCTCGCAGCTATTGCCTTACTGGAACAGGCCGCAGACCGCGATAAACACAATGCCGCTATTTATACCGCCATGGGCGATGCTTATCGCAAGCTATACAACGGCTCCGGTGCGGTAAGGGCTTATGAACAAGCCATAGCGGAAGACAAGAACAATGTACAGGCCTATTATAAGATCGGGAAGATCTACCAGACACAGAACAATGTGGAAGTGTTCTCCGAATACTTCAATAAAGCCATTGCCATCGATTCCAGTTTTGGTCCGGTGTATTATCCCTTGTACTACTACTATTATTACCGGGATGTAAACAAAGCCAGGGAATACCTCAACCAATATATTGCCCATACCGATCCGGATATCAATAACCAGTACATGCTCACCGATCTCTACTATGTATCGCAGCAATATCCCGCTGCCATTGCAGAAGCCAATAAACTCATTGCACAGGAAGGCGAATCGGTAAAACCACGCATCTACAAATTACTCGCCTACAGTTACGATGGGTTAAAAGATTATACCCATGCAGAGACCTATTTAAAAAAATATTTCGAAAAAGAGAACGACAGCAATTATGTATCCAAGGATTTTGACCTGATGGCACGTATTGCTGTTGGCAATAACCAGCAACAGGAAGCCGCTGCCTGGTACGAAAAAGCCTATGAGCTGGAAAAAGACAGCACCCAGAAGATTGAATACGTAAAAAAGATCACAGCTTTCTACAAAGGGCAGAAAGACTATACCCACCAGGCCGAATGGATGGGTAAACTCTACGACCTGCATGCCAATCTCACCAATGTAGACCTGTTCAACTGGGGCGTGGCCTGGTACAATGCGGCACAGTATGAAAAAGCCGACAGTGTATTCGGTATCTATGCCAGCAAGTACCCCGACCAGAGTTTTGGTTATTACTGGCGGGCCCGCAGCAATGCAGCCATCGATACAGCCATGGAAACAGGCATCGCCATACCCCATTACGAAAACCTGATTGCTGTTGCCAGCAAAGACACGGCCAATGTGAACAATAAAAAATGGCTGATACAGGCTTACGGATATATAGCCGCCTACAAAGTGAATAAAGAGAAGGAATACGATGAGGCACTGGAATGCTACGACAAGATACTGGAACTGGATCCGGCCAATAATGATGCCGTACGGTACAAAGAATTACTGGGGAAAATGATCGATAGTGATTCCAAAGAGGATAAAAAACCGCATTAATGTTTTAGGTTTCATTTAGGTTTATAGAAAACAAACCGGGGGATTCTTCTCCTGGTTTTTTTCTGCCTAATTTTGAAGTATGAAGATCCAGTTCTGGTCCATCGGCAAAGCACATGAACCCTATGCGGCGCCGGGTATTGAAGAATTCACCAAACGCATCGGTAATTACTTCCCGGTGCAGTGGCAGGTCATCCCCCCACCCAAACAGGCAGCCCAGCTGGGTGAAGCCGATCTCAAAAAAGCAGAAGCAAGCCTGGTACTGAACAACCTGCAGAAAGAAGATTACCTGGTACTGCTGGATGAAAGAGGCAAAATGCTGGACTCCCCCGGCTTAGCTGCCCTGCTGCAGCAAAGGGCCAATGAAAGCACCCGAAAGCTGGTATTCCTCATCGGCGGGGCTTATGGTGTAGATGCCACGGTAATGCAACGGGCCGATTATACCTGGAGCCTGTCGAAGCTGGTATTCCCCCATATGCTGGTACGGCTGATCCTGGCCGAACAGGTATACCGGGCCTGCAGCATCCTGCGCAATGAAAAATACCACCACAGTTAGTCGCGGAAAAACTTAAATTGCCGTATGCAATCCATCACACTGATCATACTCCTACTCACCTGTATCATCTCTTTTACCGCATTTTCCAACCAGCGGATCATTGATGACCTCATATTCTATCCGCCCGCCATCACCAACCGCAACCAGTGGTATCGGTTCATCACCAACGGGTTTATCCATGCCGATCTGGGACACCTGGCTTTTAATATGTTCTCCCTGTATATGTTCGGAGAGTTTGTAGAGAAATACTTTGTGTTTATGTTCAGCGGACAAGGCAAAATCATGTACCTACTGATGTACCTGAGTGCCCTGCTCATCTGTCTCTTACCCACTTATTTCAAAAACCGCAACAATTACCAATACCGCAGCCTCGGTGCATCCGGCGCTGTATCGGCCGTAGTATTTGCCGGTATCTTTTTAGAACCTACCATTAAAATCGGATTACTATTTGTTCCGCCCGTAATACCGGGTTTTGTATTCGGTCCGCTGTACCTGGCTTTATCTGCCTACATGTCCAAACGCGGGGGCGACAATATCAACCACTCTGCCCACTTCTGGGGTGCGGTATGGGGGGTGGTATTCGTGATCATCGCCAGTAAATTCCTGTCGGGCTTCGATGCACTGGGTAATTTTATAGATGCGGTATCGGGTTATTTCCGGTAATGCAAACGGAGCGCTGTCTGTGTGCCCGGTCTGATGCGGAAGCGATGGTCGATGCGTTGCCCCAGCACCCAGATGATTTTGTGATCCGCCGTAGTCAGTACCCATACCTGTTCTTTCTGGGGACGTGAAAGTTTTAGATCAATCAAAAAACGGCTCAGTTTCTTTTTCTTATTCAGTCCCAGGGGATAAAAATAATCACCGGTAGCATAAGGTCGCAGCAGCAGGGGGAAACTGATATGATCTGCATCCACCCATACTTCATCCAGTGCATCGGTAATAGTGCCGGGTTCCTGCAAGGGCGATACCAACAGTTTACCCGATTCAAATACCTGTTCACTGTCTGCCGAAGGAATCAGTATATGCTGTTTTCCGGCCTGGCTTTGCAGGGGACAGATCAGCATCCAGTTCCGGTTTTTAACCAGCCGGTGCGAATCGGATTGAATATAACTGCCCGTATCGCCATCCAATAATTTAATGGCTTCAAAAACCTGGCCCGGACTGAAGCCAAAAGGATGTAGCAGTTCATAACTCAATGTAACGAGCGGACGGGCTTTTTTCCATTTGAGTACCGGTATCCGCCATTCTGCCTCATGCTGTTCCAGCAATCCGGAAATATGTTTTTGTACGGCTTCCCGGTATAATTGTTCCGACTCGCGAAGCCGATACATCGTATGCAATACATTATTGGACGCATTCGGATATACTTCCTGCACCATCGGCAATAGCGTATTCCGGAAATAATTGCGGGTATAATCGTCCGTAGCGTTCGATGCATCTTCCCGGAAGGGTATCTGGTGGGTGTCGGCAAATGCCTGCAGTATTTTTTTGGAGAAAGGCAAAAGCGGGCGGATATGCTGTTCTGCAGAACGGTATGCATCCATACCTGTCAGTCCCTGCAAACCAGTACCCCGAAACAGGTTCATCAGTACCGTTTCCACATTATCATCGGCATGATGCGCCGTAACCAGTAACCGGGGCAGCGGGTCAGTAGCCGCTTGCTGTAATGACCGGAACCAGTCGTACCGCAATACACGAGCCGCTTCCTGGATGGCGATTTTATGATCCGCAGCATAGCCTGCGGTATCAAACTGCTGCCGGTGAAAAGCATAACCCAGGGCTTCCGCCGTACTGCGTACCAGGGCTTCATCGGCATCACTCGCTACCCCCCGCAACCCGAAATTCACATGGGCTACTTCCACCCGGAACTGCAGCTGATGCAGCAGGTATAAAAGCACCATACTATCAACCCCGCCACTCACCGCTGCCAGCAACACACAGTTATCCGGCACCCATTGGGGGAATTGCTTCTTCCATTGCGCCGCAAAGTCCTGCAACAATCCATTCATAATAGCACGGGTCTGGGTATGATGTATTAAGCGCCCTTCTTCACTTCCTTGGCCCAGGTATCTTTGAGTGTTACGGTTCTGTTGAAAACCAGTTTTTGGGCCGTACTGTCTTTATCCAGACAGAAATATCCTTTCCGCAGGAACTGGTAACGGTCTTCCTGCCCATCCTGCAATAAAGCCGGTTCTGCATACGCATGCGGTATCACCTGTAAAGAGTCGGTATTGATATGATCCTTGAAATCACCTTCGGCATTGGCCACATCTTCCACCTTGAATAAACGGTCATACAAACGCACTTCCGCCGGAACCGCATGCGCCACACTCACCCAATGCAAAGTTCCTTTTACGTTAATACCCGATGTATCGGAACCACTCTTGCTTTCCGGGATATAAGTACAATGTAGGGCCGTTATCTCACCCGCGTCATTTTTAATCACTTCATCACAGCGGATGATATAAGCACTTTTCAACCGCACCATTTGTCCGGGTGCCAGCCTGAAATATTTCTTGGACGGGTTCTCCATGAAGTCCTCCCGTTCAATATAAATCTCTTTGCCAAAAGGAATATCACGGTTACCGCCATTGGGATCTTCGGGATTGTTCTCACTGCTGAGTAACTCCCCTTCTCCGGTATAATTGGTGAGAATAACTTTCAGCGGATCAAAAACCACCATACGGCGTATCGCAGTTTTATTCAGTTGCTCGCGTACACAGAATTCCAGCAAACCCACATCAATCAGGTTATCACGTTTAGCCACCCCAATCCGCTCGCAGAATTCACGAATGGCTTCCGCAGGATAACCCCGGCGGCGCATACCACTGATGGTTGACATGCGCGGATCATCCCAGCCCGTTACATGTTTTTCATTCACCAGCTGCAACAGCTTGCGCTTACTCATAACGGTATACGTCATATTCAGACGGGCAAACTCATACTGACGGGAAGGATAGATCTCCAGTTGTTCAATAAACCACTCATACAGGGGCCTGTGCGGAATAAATTCCAGCGTACAGATGGAATGGGTAATATTTTCAATGGCATCACTTTGTCCGTGTGCAAAATCATACATCGGATAAATACACCATTGATCGCCCGTGCGGTGGTGGTGTGCATGTTTGATGCGATAGATAATGGGGTCACGCATGTGCATATTCGGACTGGCCATATCAATTTTCGCACGCAATACTTTCTCCCCGTCGCGGTAAGCGCCGGCACGCATGGCTTCAAACAATTGCAGGTTCTCTTCTATACTG
Organism: Chitinophagaceae bacterium; assembly: GCA_009996675.1. Taxonomy (GTDB): domain Bacteria; phylum Bacteroidota; class Bacteroidia; order Chitinophagales; family Chitinophagaceae; genus Sediminibacterium. The sequence continues at coordinate 13,287 of JAACZQ010000002.1, read as the reverse complement.
CGGTTGCGGTATGGACTGTTAACCCCCGGTTGTGTGGGTGTACCCTTCTGTGCGGCAATTTCTTCGGCACTGCTGTCGTCTACATAGGCCAGCCCCTTCTTAACCAGGGTGAGGGCAAAAGCATAGAGTTGATCGAAATAATCGGAAGCATATAATTCCTGTGCCCATTGAAAACCCAGCCAGCGCACATCATCTTTAATGCTTTCTACATATTCGGTGTCTTCGGTAACAGGATTGGTATCATCAAAACGCAGGTTGGTACTGCCGCCATATTTGGCAGCGAGGCCAAAATTGAGGCAGATGCTTTTGGCATGACCAATATGCAGGTATCCATTGGGCTCCGGCGGGAAACGGGTGGTGATGCTTTTATGTTTCCCGGCAGCCAGATCGGCTTCTACAATCTCTTCAATAAAATTCAGGCTCTTTTCTTCAGACATATTGCTTGGTTAGAACCTCAAAGTTAAGCCTTGGCGGGCAAACCTCCGGGCTGATAGGACTGTAAAAAGCGAATCGCCGCTTCCATATCGGTATGTAAGAGGCGGTCTTCCCCGTTAAAACTCACCACTTCGCGGAAGGCTGTTACCAGTGCTTCCAGGCAGGCCGAGCTTTGTTTGGGGCGGCGGAATTCAAGGGCCTGAGCGGCACTCAGCAATTCAATCGCCAGTACCCGCTCTACATTACGCATCACACGCCAGCATTTGGTAGCGGCATTGGCACCCATACTTACATGGTCTTCCTGGTTATTGGAAGAAGAAATACTATCCACCGAAGCCGGTGTACAAAGCTGTTTGTTCTCACTCACAATACCCGCAGCCGTGTATTGCGGGATCATGAAGCCGGAATGCAGGCCCGGTTTTTTAACCAGGAACAAAGGCAGTCCGCGCTGTCCGCTGATGAGCTGATAGGTCCTTCTTTCCGAAATATTGGCCATCTCACTCATGGCAATGGCCAGGTAATCCAGGGCCAGGGCCAGCGGCTGCCCATGGAAATTACCCCCGCTCACAATCAGGTCCTCATCAGGAAAGACATTGGGATTATCGGTTACGGAATTGATCTCCCGCAGGAATACGTCCAGCACATGGTCAAACACATCCCTGCTGGCCCCGTGTACCTGGGGGATACAACGGAATGAATACGGATCCTGTACCTGCTCCTTGGCCTGGCTACTGATGTCGCTGCCCTGCAAATAAGCCCGCATACGGGCCGCCACAGCTACCTGACCCCGATGTGCCCGTACGGCATGAATAGGTGCCATAAAGGGCTCAGGAATGCCATCGAAAGCATCAAAGGACAGCGCACTGATCAGATCGGCCATCTCCAGCAGGTGCTCGGCTTTTTTCAGACAATACATGCCATAAGCACTCATAAACTGGGTGCCATTGATCAATGCCAGCCCCTCCTTGCTCTGCAAACGGATGGGCTGCCAGCCCAGTTCCGCCAATACTTCGGCAGCCGGACGCTTCACCCCCTGGTAATACACTTCACCCAGTCCCAATAAAGGCAGACTCAGGTGACTCAAAGGCGCCAGGTCTCCGGATGCACCCAGGGAACCCTGGGTATAAATCACGGGTAATACCCGGTGGTTATACATATCCATCAAACGCTTTACCGTATCAATCTGCACCCCACTATGCCCATAACTCAGGGATTTGATCTTCAGCATCAGCATGAGCTTCACAATATCGGCAGGCACTTCATCCCCCAAACCGCAGGCATGGGATACCAGCAGGTTATACTGCAGCGCTTCAATGTCATGGTGATCGATTTTCACATGCTGTAAATAGCCAAAACCGGTATTGATGCCATAATAAGCCTTATCCCCCGCCGCCATTTTCTGATCCAGGTAAGCCCTACAGGCCAGTATACGCTCATGCGCATCGAAAGTGATCGACACATCCTGGTCAAAATCCAGCAAATGTTTCACCTGACTGAAATGCAACCATTTACGGTCTAAAGGAAGATAATTATAACTCATCTGGCAATCGTTTCACGCAAAGAAAGGGAATTTGGTTTTGGGTTTATGGTTTTTAGTTTGGGGTTTTTAGTTTGGGTTGGAAGTTGGGGGTTGGAGGTTGGGGGTTGGGGGTTGATTTTTCTTGCAGCTGGAAGCTTGTGGCCCGAAGTTCATCAACTAAACCACGTATTCACCCACCTTTCATTACCTGTCATAAAAGACAAAGCCCCACATTTCTGTGAGGCTTTGTGAACCGGATTGGATTCGAACCAATGACCTACTGCTTAGAAGGCAGTTGCTCTATCCAGCTGAGCTACCGGTCCGATATTTTTAGGGTATCGGACTTACCCTTTGCTTAACTTACAATGACCTTCCCGACTTAGGTCGGGATGCTCTATCCAGCTGAGCTACCGGTCCAATATTTTTAGGGTATCGGACTTACCCTTTGCTTAACTTACAATGACCTTCCCGACTTAGGTCGGGATGCTCTATCCAGTTGAGCTACCGGTCCTTACGCGGTTAAGCGGGGGCAAAATAACAAAAAAAATAGCAGATGAGCAATAAGGATAGTGAGCAGTCATTCGTGAGTGAAGACGCTGTGTAAGGCTGATGGCTCTGTACCGCTGTGTTGAAAGGCATGAATCTCAGGTAAACCTACCTGCACTGAAGAAAGAATTGAGCTACATGTCAAATGTTTTAATTTAAAACAAAAAATTGTTTACTAATGGAACAGTTGCTATATTTGTGTATTTCAGCAACAAATACAGGAGGGTATGGCAACGCAACTGTCTCAAAAACAAATCGGCCAGCGGATAGCAGCACTCCGCAAGCATAAGGGACTGTCGCAGGAAGACCTCGCCAGATCACTGAAAATATCACGCCCCTCACTGGCCCAGATAGAGCTGGGTAACAGGGCTGTTGATATCCTGGAATTGCAACAGCTCTCGCAACTGCTGACTTTCTCACTCGATGATTTTATGTCCGGCGATTTTTCCATGAATCAGCCCCTGAAAAATCAGCGTCCATCCAAAGCAGCTAAAACTGTAGAGCGGATTTCCGTACCATCATTCCAAGTGGATAAATGTAAAAACACCCTGCTGTATATACTGGAACGCTGCGCTGGCAAACCCAATGTGGGCGAAACAGTGCTTTATAAACTGCTGTATTTCTCCGACTTTAATTACTACGAATTATACGAAGAACATTTAACCGGCGCCCGGTATCGGAAACTGCCCTATGGTCCGGTTCCGCAGCAATTAGATGCCATCATCGGTCAAATGATTGAACAGGGCCAGCTGCAAAGAGTAAAAACCAACTACCACGGTTTTACCCAAACCCGTTACCTGCCCCTGGAAAAAGCAGACCTCACCCAACTCAAAGCCAGCGAGAAAGATGTTATTGACAGGGTGATAGAACAAATGAGCGACTGGTCCGCCAACGCCATCAGTCAGTATTCCCACAAAGACATGCCCTGGTTGGCTACCAAAGAGGGTGAAGAAATCAATTATGAACTGGCTTTTTACCGGGATGCCCCCTTCTCGGTAAGAAACTATGGCAATGAAACAGCGGAACAATGAATTTCGATGCGCTGGCTGAATTCCAAAAAGATCTGAAATACCTGCTGAAGCAATACAGAACACTTCAGGAGGATTTAGCCGTGGTGAAAAAAGTACTTGCCATCGCTCCCGATGAAAGACCACCCTTCAGTTTTCGGGTGGAAAACCTGGGACTGGATACCTGCATCATCAAAGTAAAAAAGATAGCCTGCAAAGCCTTAAAAGGCCGCGGTGTGCAATCCGGATTGAGACTGGTATATGCCTACTTCCCCAACGAACCCCGTATCGTATTCATTGAATTATACCATAAGAAGGATCAGGAACTTGAAGACCGGGAAAGAATTCTGAAACATTTTAGCTGAGCCCCCCAATAGCTTCCATCCTCCTGCCCAGCAATGCAAAAGACAGGCAGGCAGCTTTGTTTTATGCAATCCTGAGCATGAATCTCCTGGAAAATGCTACAGGTTTCCAAAAGTGGGACGCATTATTTCCGCTTTCATGAAAACAACATCAACCGATGAACTTTTCTGGATATGACCTACATTGTCAGTGCCATTACTTTGTGCTTGAACGCTACTTTGCTGATACAAAATACATGGTTGATATCAACCCATCACTATTGATTTTTAATACCAGCTCCTGGTCGTTTATTTTCAAGATTTTAAACTCGTCTTTGCGTTCAATAGTTTTAGTTTCTTGTATAAAAATCGTCTTCGTATTATGATCATAGGACCAATACTCATTATGACTTTCACCTGCCGCGGTCAATGAAACGGTACCGTCTTTTTTAAAAGAGAAATACATAGGGTTATCAGCCGGCATTTTTTGTGTCACTCCCTGAACCTCCATTATTGTCATCTTCCATTTATTACACAAGAGGTTTTTTGTATTTTCTTCAGTACCTGCTATTGTTTGGGTAATTCCAGGACGATCAGCAGATAATACAAAGAACATCGTTAGCATAAAAACGCTGAATGCTTTTTTCATATATTCCGGTAGTTATTTTATAGCATGTGTAAGTTAAAGCAAAAACAGGGAATCATGGATGTTCCGGCAAATGATCTCCTGCCAACGCCCCCTGTTAACCGGCCGTTGTTTTTTGATTGACGCCAAACTTTTGGAAAGTTTCAGAACTTTCCAAAAGTTGGACGCACAGAGCTCGTAGATTCAATAGTAATGGTTGTAACATCTTTGGGGGTATATATTTTATCGGTTAAGCCCTCCATAGCAGAAGCATCCGCTTGAATCCATTCAGGCTTGAAATCAGGATGATCCTGAATGGGTTGAATGCTGATGATAACAGGGAAACGCCGATGCCGTGCATGCGTAAAATCGATATAATGTGTGTTGCGGCCCTGAAGCTTTGCTGCAATAAACATTGACAAGGCCTCATCAGAAATCTTTTGGGTGTTCAGGCCTATCTTTAAAAAAACATCCCTGATACCGGCTATGGTTGCTCCGTCCAAAGGATGACTCAGTGCTACAAGGGTTACCTGTTGAACAATCTGTATCGCTTCCAGTTGCTTTTTGATTTCCGCAGGTTCATTCCGGGCATTGACTATAAGATTGAGCGAAGCGCAGCCAGCATCACTGCTGGTCCCATACAAAGGCTGACCAAATCCGGCTATATTCAAAACAGACACCGCAAAATCAGTATCACCTGGTACAGATTGTTCAATGTATAGGAGGCAGCTATTGGGTTCCATGTTGTATTACTGTTGACTATTTTCCAATGACAGGGAATTCATGGATACTCCGGCAGATGATCTCCTGTCAACGCCCCCCCTGCTAACCGGCCGTTGTTTTTTGATTGTCATCCACATACTCCAAAATATCGCCGGGCTGACAGGCCAATACCTTACAGATGGCCTCCAGCGTGCTAAACCTGATTGCTTTTGCCTTACCCGTTTTAAGTATGGAAAGGTTTGATAAGGTCAACCCCACTTTCTCAGAAAGCTCGTTTAGCGATATCTTTCGTTTAGCCATCATCACATCTAAATTTACAATAATTGCCATAGTTAAACAGTAAAATCGTTTTCGGTTTGAATCTCAATACCCTTTTTGAAAATAGTCGCAATGATATAAATCACCGCCCCCATTAAGATAAAAGCCTGACTGTCTTCCCAAAACTGGTTCAGATTGTCAATACGATACCCGTAATGCGTTAACCCTTTCGTTACCTGTCTGGCGATATAACTAAACAAACCGATTAAAAGGGTGCAATAACTGATCAATGAAATTTGCCTCGCAACAAAAGGACTAAACGGTTTTGATAAATCAAGCTTGTGCATGAGCCTGGTAACCAGGTAAAACAGACCGGCTTTTAACAGGGCAATGGCGAGTATAAAGCCATAGGAACCCAGGAAAGCAGCTGCACTCTTTTCATACAAGGGGGTTAAATCCAGCTTCTGATACAGCTTGGGGACAAATTCCGGCTTAAACAGGCTGAAAAAGAAATTGACCACTAAGCCACCGGCTTCTATACACAAGCCAACAAAAATGATCCAGGCTATGATAAGCAGGGCTTTAAATACAAAGTTGTTTGTTTTTGACATCGTCTGTGTTTTTAGCATGATAAGGCAAAACTAATAAATATTTATTGATAAACAATAAATTTTTATTAGTTAAAAGAAATTATCCCGCTTCCCTATCCCGCTGTCTGGTCAGGCGGAAGCTACAAATGGAGCGAACTCGTTGATTATGAATGGTGAACAGACTGCAAGTGTAAATTGCATTTTGGGCATAGGGACGGAAGCCGATTAGCTGTCTGCCGATAATGGGGCAAATTGGCCTTTCTAATCACCATTTAGGGAAGCTGATGTTGGAATGCAGTTCAAAGATCCTCAACCAGAACCTTCATGCCATCAGAATGCGAGCGATATTCAATTCCGGACTGCCTTGTACTTTTAACAAAAATGATATAGTAAGATTTATACCGGGTATTATCGGTTAAAGATCTCCGAATAACAGAAGCCAATGCTTTAAATACTTGAACACTTGAATCATTGTCTTGAGCAGACAGTCTTTTGCTGTTGATCAGGCATACCGTAAGCGTACTGTCAGTGGCATCATCAACTCCCCAGTTTTCAAATTCAACAGCTTCTGCACTATAGGCATTTTTGATGCTGTCGATTACTTTGCCATTATCCGAAAACTTTGGCGGAATCGATCGTAGCTCGCCACCACCACAACTACAAAATAGCAGTGTAAGGGCACTGATCAGGCGTATTGAAATTTGATTTTGCATAAGCGCATATTTATATTAGTTACGAATACAAGAGAGCGCATTAACCTACAAGTATCGACGTCAAACTTTTGGAAAGTTTCGGAACTTTCCAAAAGTTGAGATGCAATGTTGGCTGCCGTTATAAGTTTTCGCCTACCAATTTCCAGATTGAAATCATTGGAAATGCTTCAAATTCTTCCTCAACAGCTTTTAACTCCGGAATAATTTGTATGTAGTCATACATAAATTTTGCAATTACTACCATCAAGACACTGATTGAAGCTTTTGCCATCTCTTTTTGTTGTTCAAGGTTCTTTGTCTGCTGTATTTGAATGATGCTTAGTCTGCTTGAATGGGCATACCCGCATAAGAATTTGTATTGCTGCCTAAAAAAAACTTCACTAAAGCCTGCTTGCGTTGCAAGATTTACCCAAGCCTTGTCGAGCCTCCAAAAACCTTTTAAGGCTTGGTCTTGGTTTCTTTTAGGTAATGCTTTAAAGAAAGGTAAAGCTTGTATTTCAAGAGTTAATTTTTCTATCGCCTGTCTCTCACTTTCTTTAAGAATTGCATGTTCTTCCTCTTTTGGTTCAAACCCTGCTCTATCTAAAAATCCCGCCAAATGCCAACATTTAAATCGGAACTTCTTTTCGTCATCATTCTTTGGTGAAACGAAGACGTAATTCAAGGTCAAATATGTCTCTAATGCAGCTCTTGTCAAGATTGCAATTGATGCGAAGTCTATCTGTTTAACAAATAGGTGCTTGTCTGTTGCAAGTTGATAACCTTCAAATAAACGCCTTACAGACAAAGTATGATAAATGATTTTTTGCCCAAGCCCTTCTGCAAAAACTAAAATCTCACGTTCAGACGGATTTTTCTGTCCGTCCAAACGATTACCAATATCAATTGCAGCTCTGATTAAAAGGTCAAAATCTAACTCGTAGTTTTCTTCCATAGCGAGGTTTGAATAATGGCAGCCAACGTTTTGGCGCTTGGCGCAGTGGCGGATTTCGGAGCACAAAACTGTCAATACACCACAAAAGTTGATGCGAGGTAGAATGTTCAATTAACCACTTCACCCGCCATTGAGCCAAACGCCTGTTAGCGGTTCGCCCTTCTTGTCTGTATGTTGTTTGTCCGTTCATTTGGTCTGTCGTTGTGCGTAGGCTTGGTGGCTCTTTTGCAAACTTTGGTTTGTGTGTCGGCTTGTGCGGTTTGCAAATGTGCCACCAAAAGCGTTGGCTATTTCAATACTAAAATTGTCGCAACTGTTCCAATTACAATTAGTCCACAAATGACAAACAAAACCGTTTTCAATAATTTGATTTCCTTGTCTTGCTGGTCAAGTCTTTGCAATAAAACTGATTGATTTTCGCTTTGCTTATTTTCAATACACTGTTTAGCTTCATTCAAAGCTGAATTAACCGCCTGAATGTTTTTGTCAATACTTGAAAGTCTTGTCGGGAAATCAACAGCTTCCAACGTCTTAACCAAATTGTCGGTTGCTTCAACAATCTTTTTGTATTGCTCTAAAAGCCGTTTGGTTTCAACAAGTTTTTCCTTGTTTGTTGTGTCTATCTTGTTGCCCGTAGTTTCAAATTTTAAAACTCCGTCATTGATTTGTATTTCCGTGTTTTTCTTTAAGTCATCTACGTATTGTTTATAGAGATTAAAAATCTTGTCCGTATATACTGCATAGTTTTGCTGAACTTTTTCAAGTTCAGCAATTATGCTGATTGAATTTTCTTTAGCACCGTCAATATAATCCGTTACTGTTTTCAGCCGTGAAAGCTCTTTTTGAAGCAAACCTAATTGCTCGTTAATCTGTTGGTCAAGCATAATTTCCTGCAAATTTATTATTAAAGTTGTTCAGCCAATTAGAATGTAAATTGAGATACAAAGCACTTTCAACTTCCTCAATTTTTTCTACGGCTTCCAAATCAAATCCGTTTATTTTTTGTTTAAATGTATCAACCTTTTGTTTTACAAAATGAATATCTTCCTTTGTGGTTTCCTGTGCTTTGAGAAAACCGTTGACAAAGTCTGTTTGTGCTTCTTTGATAAAATCTTCATTTTCTTTTTCAATAAGGATTACTGAAAAGGATTTAAGAAGAATGAAAACAAAGTTATCAGGACGTTGCACTAAAAGCCTTGTTGTAGCACCTCGTAAATGTTTGAAGTTATTTATTTCGCCTACGTCTGTTTTTACCAAATCCATATATTTTTCTACGATTGAAAAATCTGCTTTCAAACCTCTGTCGGTGTCAGAAGGCAAGTATTGAGGTCTTGCATACTTTGAGTTCATATACAAGTCAATAAATTCTTTGAATTTTTGACTTCCATTTTCTTCAAGTCCGATTATACAGGCTTCTTCCATTGCGTCAATGGCTGCTTTTCTTTGAATGGCTGTTTCTTCATAAACGAACTTTATCAGAAATCCTAAACATTTTTGAATTTCGGTATTGCCTTTATAGAATGGCAGTCGTTCTAATTTTTCATCTGTTTTTTCGGGGCTGTTGTATTGCAACAAATACTCTTTCAGCTTTTGTGTATAATGTCCGTTAGGTTTTTTAGTTATGTGTGCTGATATGGTTTTGGAATTGTAATCAACCGTATAATCGTCCACAACTCCAATAATTGAAAGTCTGTATATGGCTTTATACGTATCTTCTTCGTTTCTGATTTGAGTAAATAAATTCTCAATGGTCGGTTTTAGGTTTTCGGGTATTGAAATGGCTTGTCTGTCATTTGCCTTTTCAAATTGCTTTTCCAAGTTGGTAATAAATTCAGCTTTATCATTGCAAAAATTCTGTGCTTCTTTTACCATTCTTTCGGTAAACGCAATTCCGTTCTCTGTAAGATATTTTGCAATTCGTTCAATCACATTGTTTGTAAACGGAATGATTACTTGAAAATCATCTCTTGAATTTGTGTCTGCTAATAATTTTTCAATTCCAGGCTGTGATGCGGCTTCTGTGAATTGAGTAAGCCACGAAAATGCTGTTAGTCCGATTGGCTTTTCCGTTAATATGATATTCTGAATAAAGTTAGCGATTTTACTTGCCTCTGGTTGCGGATTTTGTGCAGGATAGAAAGGCAGGTTATCCCTGTCTAAATAAATACTTCCAAAATTTTGATTGATATACAAAACTTGTCTGCCTGTATTTCCTGTTATGGCATTAAGTCTGACAGAAACCGAAAACTCTTCAAAAACAAGTTCTTCTATATAATTTGTAATTCTGTGAGAAGGAAACTTTATTTCGGTCAGAAGTTCCGCTAACAGGCGTTTTTCCTTTGTAATTCCTTTAAAGTTGTTTCTATGGAAACTTTGTAAAATGTCTTTGTCAATAGATGCCGTTCTTTCTTCAATTACTTCTGTTATTTCTCCGTCTTCCGATACGGCTTCTGTTTTTTCAGAAGTTGTAACTTCCTGTTTGTTAAACAAAATCAAACCTAAAGCCAATTTTCTATCACGACCACCACGACCTGCTTCTTGATAGTAGCTTTCAATGGAACTCGGATAATTGAAATGCACAACATAGCGAATATTCGGTTTGTCTATTCCCATTCCAAACGCTTTTGTTGCTACCAACAAATCCAAATCGTGATTTACAAAAGCCGATTGGCTTTTGTCGTTTTCATTATCCCGTTCTTTTACTCCGTCACTTCCTAAAAAAGTTCCAATTTTTAAACTGTCAAAATGGTCGGTAATGTTTGAAGCGTTATTCATCACACCGAAATACCAATTTCTATGTGGACAGAAAACTAACCCTGCATTGCTTTCTCTGCCTTGTTGCTGATAAAATGTTGCAGGATTGTAGTTTGGTAAGCGAATGTCTTTACCATTAAAAACCTTTTTAGCTTCTTCTATTATGGTTTCGATATTGGAAAATTCGTTGAAATATTCGGGTATCTTGTTTAGCTGTTGGATTAGCTGATATTGTTTTGCTTCGCCCAATGCTTGTTTATTTCCCCAACCTAAACCGTTTTCAGGTTTGATGTCGGCTGTTATATCAATAATTTTAAATTGAATTTCTGGACGGTCTAATTTTTCAAGCCTTACGATTGCTGTTTCTTCGGGAATACCCAACTCTCTTTGAATGTCAGAAAGAACGTCATACGATGCCGTAGCAGTTAAGGCGAAAAACGGCAAATGTTCTCTGTCTTTTGCAATGCAATAATTTCTTGCGTTGTCGCCCAAACGCAAATAGGATGTTCTAAAATCGTGTCCCCATTCCGAAACGCAATGTGCCTCATCAATTACGCAATAACTGAAATAATGATTATTCAGATTGCTTGTTTCCAAAAGTTCTTTTCTAAATGTATTGTCCTGCAATCTTTCAGGCGAAACAAATGCGAAAATGGTTTGTGCTTTTTTGATTTTCTCTAATGCGATTTTTCGTTGCTTTTGATTTAAGGAAGAATTGATGTAAACCGCTCCGTCAATTCCGTTTTTCAAAAGTCCTTCAAATTGGTCTTTCATTAACGATTTAATCGGGTCAATGATTATCGTCATTCCCGGTTGCAACAAAGATGTAAGTTGATAAGTCAAAGACTTACCTGAACCTGTTGGCAACAAGCCGATTACACTCAAACCTTGAATTGCTCTGTTAATGATTTCAACTTGTCCTGCTCTAAAACCTGTTTTTCTGAAAATCGTTTGAACAAATTTTTCTAATACTTCAACTTGTTTCTTATCCTCAACGAAAATGTTTTTTTGAGTATTCTTTTTTCCAAGTGGTTTGTACGAAATTAAACCAGTTGTTTTAAAACTTCTGTGGGTTTTAGGCGAATGTGCAGAACGGATTAATACTTTTGTTGTCGCATTAACACTGTCATTTATTTTAGTTAAACCACTTCTTTGAAGAATAGAAATATCAATCAATAAATCGTATTTCTTGTTTTTATCAATGTTGTTTGTAGAACGAAGATTTGCGTTAGCAAATCTTTCGTTTCTTTCAACAAACACATTGATTTTTGGCAGTTTTTCTGTGTCGCCTTTTAATTTCAGAAGTGGGCTTATCAATTCCTCAAAATCTTCTATTGCTAAATTACCGCAAGGAATATCTTGTTCAATGATAGCAATGTTCCATTCTTCTGCATTAATGTTTAGTTTGCCGTCAAAAAGTAAATGGATAAGTGTTTTTTCAATTCGTGCTACGGCAAACGGAATTAAAGATAACTCCAATGCAGTCAGACCTTCTTTTTCGTTATAAAGCGGATTTTCAAAATTTTGCTTTAGCAAATTGAAAAATTGTTCGTTTTCAAATTGCTTAATTGGGCTTATTTTGGTTTCAATATTTTTCCAATCGCTTGTTTTAATTCTTATTGCCTTTCCCCATTTTGCCTTTTCCGTTGCGTTATCTCTATCTGTGTCAATCAGGTTTTGTGGGTGCTGTTCGTGTTGACTTCCGTCAATTTCAACAACAATGCCTCTTTGTTCTTTTATTTTGTATGGAAATTCAATAGAAAAATCTAATCGTTGTTCGTTGAAAATTTTAATAGTTCCATTTATATATTTTTCAACTTCATCTTCTGTTGTGGTTGAAAATCGCAAAACGTTCTCTAACTCTCTTTGAGTTTCAAGTAGCTGAACCCAAATAGGCGAAGCGTATTTGGGTAACTGTTCATACAAAAAAGTTTCTTCAAAAGAACTTCCTAAGTTTTCCCAAGTATTGATTTTCTGTTTTGAAATATTGTTGTCTTTCAAATTCGGGTCAATGATGTGTAATGCCCGAAAAAGTTTTTGGATTAATGTTTCTTCAATTTTTAAAACCTGTCGTATCGTTCCAATGTCAAGCAGTTTTTCGTCTTGTTGGGTAAGGTCAAACACTTGTAATATTTTGTTTTCCAACCAAAGCGTTGGCCTTGTCGGTAAACCTCGTGAAATAATGTTATGAGCAACTGAAAGAATTTGTTCAAAGTTTGAATTGTCTTTGAGCTCAGCAGTTGAGTTTACGTCAATGTCAAAATAGGAAAGTTGCGTCAAAAGTCCCTGAACTTCTGTCGGCTTGTATTTCGTTTCTAATGTTTCTTTTACGCAATCAAGTATGTATCCCGCTTGTAACTGTGTCATTTGTCAATAGTCGTCTTTGTGCGGTTGGGGCAAAAGCAAATGTGGTGCAACTGTGCGTTGGCTTGTGGGTGGCGTTGCACCTCTTTTGATTTTGCCGAAGCGTTGGCTCGTTGTCCTTTCATTTGTCTGTCTGTTTAATGTTTGCAAGGTCGTCAATAGGGTGACCGCTAACACTTTAATATACGACCCCTTTCGCCAATCCCACCCAAATTGTTGGATAGACGAAAGTATATTTCGCATATCAGTAAATTTAAATATTTATCCGACAATCGCAAGCTACTCCAGTAATTTTTGCCACAGAAAGCACAGATCACACAGTATATCGCTCTGTTAATCAGTGTCTTCAATGGCAACGCCATACTTTCAAAGCAAAATCGATAAACATAAAATGCTCATTTTAAGCGAGTTACGGCTTATCACTCCGATGCAAGTCCGATACAAGTCCGTTACAAGTCCGATGCCCCTCCGATGATCC
>JAACZQ010000001.1 GCA_009996675.1 Chitinophagaceae bacterium | reverse complement strand
GATAAAAGCAAGGAAGAAGCATATACACCCGCAGGCGCCGGATTACTCATCCCCTATGCAACCCGTTACAATAATTTCATGGATTATTACAATACCTACTATAACCGCATCTACAACCCCGGTTACTATACCAGTTCCACCAAATACCTGTTTGAAACCAGCCTGTACCTGCCCAATCAAAGTTCGGCGGGCAAGCTCATTTTCTCAGCCCAATCAGAAGCTTTCGACCCAGACACCATCGACCAGATGGCGCACAGCTATGGAAAAACCATTGCCAAAGAAATGAAACGAAAAGGGATTGTGCAGCAGCGGAAATGAGAGGGAATGTCAGAGCTCAGATGTCAGATCTCAGATCTTTGATCTTTGATTTTTTGATGTTTGATTTTTTGATTTACCCGCCGAAGCTGTTTAGCGATTTCATCATTTTAGCGACTTTTCAGCGAAGGTGGGTTACCTACCGAAGCAGTATAGCGATTTCATCATTTTAGAGACTTTTCAGCAACCCCAAACCATAAACCAAAAACCATAAACCAAAAACTAACCCAGCCCCAGCTTCTCCACTGCCACCTGTGCAGCTGCCTGGCTGGCGTCTTTTTTATTGTAGCCTTTGCCCTGGGCCATGATCTCGCCATCGATCACGATGTTGATGGTGAAGAGGCGGCGGCTGCCTTCCATTTTTTCATTGGCTAAGTCAAAACTCAGGCTTTTACCATTTTTGCTGGCCCAGCCGATGAGTTTGTTTTTGAGGTTGATATCAACCGACTCCAGATCGTCTACAAACATGTGGGGGATAACCAGTTGTTTGAGTACCCATTGCTGGGTGCGGGCATAACCTTTGTCGAGGTAAACAGCGCCTACCACAGCTTCCAGGGTATTGCCAAAAATCTGGCTGCCTTTGAGGGAATTATCGAATTTATTGTAGAAAGTAAGTTTGCGCAAACCCATTTTCAGGGCAATATCATTCAGTTGCTGGCGGTTCACCATTTTGCTGCGCATTTCGGTGAGAAAGCCTTCGCCTTTATAGGGATAACGTTTGAAGAGATAATCGGCAACAACAGCACTCAGTACAGCATCACCCAGGTATTCCAGCCTTTCATTATTCTCTTCGGGCGTGTCTTTCACCGAACGGTGACTGAGGGCGGTACGATACAGCAAAACATTTCCGGGTTTCAGTCCAAGCACATTTTTTACCTGTGCTTCAAAATCAGCATCCTTGCTGTTGGTTTTAGATGACCGGAAAATTTTTTTGAATAAATCCACCTGCTACGGTTTGTATTTTTTGACGATGATACAGGCATTGTGTCCGCCAAAACCAAAGGTATTGCTCAATGCCGCATTCACCACCCGTTGTTGCGGTTTATTAAAAGTAAAGTTCAACCGCGGATCCAGTTCGGGATCATCGGTGAAATGATTAATCGTTGGTGGTATAATATCATGAATAACGCTCTGAATACAGGCAATGGCTTCAATAACACCGGCTGCACCCAGGCAATGTCCGGTCATGGACTTGGTAGCACTGATATTCAGGTTATAGGCATGTTCACCAAAGACTTCGGTAATGGCTTTTACTTCAGCACCATCTCCCAGCGGCGTGGAAGTACCGTGGGTATTGATATAGTCGATGTCTTCCGCCTGCATACCCGCATCTTTCAGGGCCGCAATCATAACGTTACGGGCACCCAGTCCTTCCGGATGTGGGGCTGTGAGGTGATAGGCATCTGCTGTTGCACCTCCACCGGCTATTTCACAATAAATTTTGGCCCCACGTTTAATGGCATGCTCATATTCTTCCAGCACCAGTACACCGGAAGCTTCACCCATCACAAAACCATCCCGATCCTTGTCGTACGGACGGCTGGCGGTTGCAGGATCATCATTTCTTTCACTCATGGCTTTCATGGCATTGAAACCACCCACACCCGCTGCGCTGATCACCGCTTCAGAACCACCGGCCAGAATTACTTCGGCGCGACCCAGGCGAATAGTGTCTACAGCACTCAGGATACCATTGGTACTGGAGGCGCAGGCACTCACTACAGCATAATTGGGACCGCGGAAACCATGACGCATGGAGATTTGTCCGGCAGCAATATCCAGGATCATTTTGGGAATGAAAAAGGGATTGAAGCGAGGGGTACCATCACCCTGTGCAAAATTGATCACTTCTTCCTGGAAAGTGGTTAAACCACCAATGCCACTGGCAAAAATCACACCCACCCGGTCAATATCCACGTTGTCTTTGGAAATACCGGCATCCGCTACCGCCTGGTCACTGGCCGCCAGGGCCAGCTGGGCAAAGCGGTCCATTTTGCGGGCTTCCTTGCGATCCATAAATGCCGTGGGATCAAAACCTTTGATCTCACAGGCAAACCGTGTTTTGAATTTGGAGGCATCAAATAAAGTGATGTTGGCAGCACCGGAAACCCCATTGAGTAATCCGTTCCAGTAATCATTCAGATTATTGCCCAGCGGGGTGAAAGTACCTATGCCTGTTACAACGACTCTCCTTGCTTCCATGATCTTGACCTGTTTAAGTGAGAATCCGCCTTTTGTGGCTGACAGCCCCAGAAAGGCGGATTGAACAAAAAAAGATATTCCTTAATGTAATTATTGTCTTACTTGGCATGCTCTTCCAGGTAAGCTACCGCCTGACCCACCGTAGTGATGGTTTCGGCCTGCTCATCGGGAATAGAGATGTTGAACTCTTTCTCGAACTCCATAATCAACTCCACGGTATCCAGTGAATCGGCACCGAGGTCGTTGGTGAAAGAAGCCTCATTGGTTACTTCGGCCTCATCAACACCTAACTTGTCAACTATGATTTTCTTTACTCTTGTTGCGATGTCTGACATTGTAAAAAGTTTTTGTTACAGGCGCAAAAATATACTTTTTGGCAAATAAGCAATGAATTCAGCCATATTTGTTTCCACAGCTCCCCGCCCCCCGTTTTCGCCATTCCGGACCGGTTTTATGCCCTTTTTTACCAAAATGATGATTATCTTGTATTTCTTAGCATCAGCCTATGGCACTCAAAATAATTGATCACGGCTCCCCCGAATACAAACAAATGGTGGATTTACGCTACCAGATACTGCGTAAACCCCTGGGATTGTTCTTTACCCTGGAAGAATTGGACCAGGAAAAAGACGATATCCTGCTGGGCTGTTTCGACGATGATCGGCTGGAAGGCTGCTGTATGCTCACCCAGGAAGACCCCAAAACCGTCCGTTTACGCCAGATGGCGGTTTTTTCCGGCCTGCAGGGCAAAGGAATCGGCCGGGTACTGATGACTTTTGCTGAAAATATTGCCCGCGACCGCGGTTTTCGCCGCCTCACCATGCACGCCCGCAAAAGCGCACTCGGTTTTTATGAAAAAGCAGGTTATAAAGTCTGCAGCGATGAATTTGAAGAAGTTACCATACCCCACTATGTGATGGAGAAGACATTGTAAGCGTGAATAGTGAGTAGTGAGTGGTCAGTAGTGAGTAAGAACTAACTTCCAACTTCCAACCTCCAACCTCCAACCTCCAACCTCAAACATCCAACCTCCCCCTCACCCCCCAATTTTCCTCCGCAACAATCCCCGCAGGTCATGACGGAACTCATCACCCATGCCATCCTTGGGCACCAGGAAAAAAGACCGGCTGTCGAAATAGAGGTGAAAAAAATGCGGACTCTCAAAGTATTTACTGAACCGGTTCCAGTCCCAGTTGGTATGCCCCCGCTCAGTTTCCAAACGAATATGCTGGTCAGAAAAGTCGATAATAAAGCTGTCGCGAAAAGTTTGGGCCTTCTTGTATATATTATTGGGCAGAAAATACCAGAAACTGGCCATCAGGATCAGCCAGATCAGCGATCCCAGCAAAAAAGGTTCGGGGCGAATTTTTTTGGTATAAAACAATACCGCCGCCACAATGGCAAAAACATTCACCAGTACCAGCAGGATACGGATTTCGGGCCGCTGTACAAAATGATAGCGCAGGGCCTGTATGGTTTTTTTCTTATCGTAAGCAAAACTGTGCTGCATCCGGCAAAGGTAGGTGGAGATGGGTGATCTTTGATTTTTTGATCTTTTGATTTTAGGTCAGATCGCAGATGTCAGATATCAGATCTTTGATTTCTTGATCTTTGATTTCTTGATTTACGGGGAATTAGCCAACGGCCAAAAGCCAATAGCTAACGGCTCCCTAACACCCAATGCGCCAACACGCCAATGCGCTAACAGCCACCTCCAGGTCAGATCGCAGATGTCAGATCTTTGATTTCTTGATTTCCTGAGTTTTTGATTTCTTAAATATAGGAATCGTTATTTCGTTTGGAAGTTGGAGGTTGGAAGAGATAT
This sequence comes from Chitinophagaceae bacterium, assembly GCA_009996675.1. Lineage (GTDB taxonomy): Bacteria > Bacteroidota > Bacteroidia > Chitinophagales > Chitinophagaceae > Sediminibacterium. The sequence continues at coordinate 130,150 of JAACZQ010000001.1, read as the reverse complement.
CCAACTCACCACTTACGATTTTTCACCACAGAGCCCCCAATTCCGTTTCACCTTTCACTCCTCACTCACTACTCCCCCTTCCGCATCACTTCAATCTGACTAACCTGAATAACAGGTTGAATGTTGGTATATTTCCTGATATCAGCCATAATGGTATCAATATGAAGGGCGATGGCTTTATGGTACTCCTCCATATTTTTACAATAAAAATAACCGACGGCAACAAAAGGTACACTATCCTTAGGTGTTCTGCCCGACACGCCTTTATCTATCTCATACAATTGCAGATTTTTACCCAGGAAGCCGGCAACCATGGGCATGTGTTGCTGCCGGTAATAGTCCATATCAAAGGTTTTTCCTGCCCCACCCGGATACAAAATTGAAATCTTATACAAGCCGGCTTCCGGCAACGGAGTCTGTTTTTGTTGGGTCTGGCAACTGATCAGCACCAGTAAAGCCATACAAAGCAAGAGGAATAGCCTGTTTTTCATGGTGTGGGTTTAAGGAGGGTTATTGAGGTATAAACAACCGGATTATCCGGATGCTCCAATACAATTTACTGAATATTACCGGCTTTGCAAGGGGCTCCCAGCCAGCACCCCTGACCTGAACATATCCAAGGGCATCTAAATACATACGATTGGGTATCTAAATATATACGATTGGGTATACCTTGGGTATCTAAAGGGTATACCTTGGGTATCCATATACATACCATATAGGAATCATTATCAATCCTTATAAAAAGGATAAAACCGCCTCATCGCATAAGTGTTTAATAATCAGCATGATTGAAATTCCGCTGAAAACGAAGAATGGTATACAGCATCAGGATCATCAGTAACCCAACGCCGTACACCATTCCTAATATCTAATATCTGAGATCTGACCTGGAGGTGGCCGTTAGCGTGTTGGCGTATTGGGTATTAGGTGTTAGGTATGCTTACTGACTACTCACTTCATTCAATCAAGAAATCAAAAGATCAAAAAATCAAAGATCTGATATCTGAGATCTGACATCAACCCTCCGCTGTTACACCTGGGCAAAGCACTATTGTGTTAGTATTTTCCCACTGCAAACGTTTTCTGCCGGTTTTTCGCGGCACAAATACCAGGAACAAGGTAAAAGAGAATTATATTAGAAGGAGATTGGCTGATTTCCTGATCAACAAATGCTTGCCATGCAATTGAGTAAACCACGCCTGAGTTTCTGGCAGATCATTAATATGAATGTCGGGTTCTTTGGCATCCAGTACAGTTTTGGTTTGCAGCAAACCGCTGTTAATCCGTTATACAGTTTCTTACATGCCAAACCGGAAGACCTGCCCCTGCTGAATCTCGCCGGTCCCATGACCGGCTTATTAATTCAACCCATTATCGGTGCTTTGAGTGATAAAACCTGGCATCCCCGCTGGGGCCGGAGAAAACCATATTTTCTGATCGGGGCCATTTTTTGCAGTCTTTGTCTTTTTGCTTTCCCTTTCAGCAGAGCACTCTGGATGGCTGTTGGTTTATTATGGATTCTTGATGCAGCCAACAATACGGCCATGGAACCTTACCGGGCTTTTATTGCCGACAAACTTCCCGCCAGTCAGCGTGCCATGGGGTTTCTTACGCAGAGTTTTTTTACCGGCCTGGGTATTACCCTCGCGAACCTTTCTTTATTCTTTTTCCAAAAAATCATTACCGGTGAATCTGTAACCGATGATGGACAGCCTGGTATTCCTTATTGGGTCTATGGTTCATTTTTCGTTGGCGCCCTATGTTCCATTGTATCGGTTGCCTGGTCTGTTTACAAAACGCCAGAAATACCACCCACGCCCGAAGAACTGGCTCATTTACGCGCAGAGCACCGGGGTATTTTAACCCCATTCCGGGAAATAATAACCGCCATCTCCGGTATGCCTAAAACACTATGGCAATTGGCACTGGTGTACCTGTTTCAATGGTATGCCATGTTTTGTTACTGGCAGTTTATTTCACATAGCATCGCCAAATCGGTTTGGGGCACTACTGCTGAAGCCAATCCGAAATTATACGAAGAAGCAGTTGGCTGGACTGGTTTGGTAAACGGGTTTTATAATATCGTTACGTTTCTTTCTGCTTTTATATTGGTAAGTATGGCCAGGAAATTTACCGCCAAACGGGTACATGTGGTTTGTTTATTACTGGCATCCATTTCACTTTTCATTCTGCCGCAGATACAGGATCGTTATTGGCTATTCCTGCCTATGATTGGTTTTGGTATTGCATGGGCCAGCATGATGGGGGTGCCTTATATTATGGTCGTAGGTAGTATCCCCAAAGAAAAATACGGGGTATACATGGGGATCATTAATATGATGATTGTTGTGCCCATGATTCTACAAACCCTTTCATTCGGATACATCTATAAACATTTGCTGGGAGATGATCCTTCACGGGCGATTCTTTTTGCTGCGGTACTTTTATTACTGGCAGCAATAGCCACTATGCGTATGAAAGTGGTGCTGACCGAGGAAGAACTGAGTAGTGAGCAGTAAGTAAAATGTATTGCCATAGGTAACAACATACTCACTACTGACTACTCACTACTGGCTAAAAAAACAACACCATGAAAACCCTCTGTATTGGAGAAGCACTGATTGATATGATCTGTACCGATAAAGGTAAAACCCTATCGGAAGGTCAGTATTTCCTGAAAAAGCCCGGTGGTGCACCCACCAATGTTGCAGCGGCAATAGCTGCATTGGGCGGTGAAGTTGAAATGGTTGCCAAAGTTGGCAATGATCCCTTTGGTAAGCAATTGATTGATGTTATGCATACGTTTGGGGTTAATACCCGGTGGGTATTCCTGGACCACCAACACTTTACCACTTTTGCATTTGTATCGCTGATGGAAGACGGTGAACGCGATTTTGTGTTTAACCGTGGAGCCGATGGGCAATTGAATCGCGATGAAGTAGACAGTGTACCCCTGGATGGTGTAAACATCATGCATTTCGGGTCGGCAACTGGTTTTCTGCCCGGACCTTTGCAGGCAGCTTACCAGGCCATGCTGCAGAAAGCACTGCAACAGCAACTCTTTATCAGTTTCGATCCGAATTACCGGCACTTACTTTTCCCCAACAATACCCAAACTTTTATTGATCAATCCTGGAATTTCCTGCAGTCCTGTCATTTTTTTAAATTAAGTGATGAAGAAGCCATACTGATTACCGGCGCACATGATGTAGCAGCAGCAACGGATATTTTATTGGAGAAAACGAATGCTGTTTTTTGTATTACCCTGGGTAAACAAGGAACATTGTTGGGATTAGATCAGCAAACATATCTCATTCCCAGCATTACCATACAGGCAGTAGATACCACCGGTGCTGGTGATGCGTTTGTGGGTGCCGTATTGTATCAGCTGAGGCATTTAACACCCGGGGAAATACAGGTATTACCGGCAGAATCCTGGCAGCAGATTATTCTGAACGCCAATAAAGCCGGGGCAAGAACATGCGAATACATGGGTGCGATGGAAGCTTTTAAACACCTGAGTAACCAGATTTTTGAATAAGCCGCTACTGGTCAAACAATCATTTATTGGATCATGTATCAATATTCATTACACGAAAGATTACGCAAACTTTGTCAGAAACAACAGATAGGTTACGAAGGATCCGATCTGTTGTTTTATACCAGACTATCCGCCAATGCTGCCGCCATTCATGAACTCTATACAGGTTTATACAGCAATCACCTGATGGCAGATGCTTTGTTTGAAAAACTATTACTTACATTAATCGATAACCATAAGCGAAGAAGCCAAACTTTACGCCAGCGGGATGAAACAAAAGCAGCTGCTGGTCATTGGTTTTTGAGTAATGAACTGGCAGGGATGAGTTTATATGTAGACCGGTTTGCTGGTTCCTTACAAGGCATGCAGGAAAAACTGGATTATTGCAAAGAGCTTGGCATTAATCTATTACACCTCATGCCCGTTTTTGAAAGCCCGGAGGGAGAAAGTGATGGCGGCTATGCCGTGTCTGATTTCAGGAAAGTAGCTTCCCGTTTCGGAAGCCTGATTGACCTGCAACAATTGCAACAGCAAATGCAGGAAGCAGGCATGTATCTGATGCTGGATATTGTATTAAACCATACTTCGCAACAACATATATGGGCGCAGAAAGCAAGAAAGGGTGATCCCGTGTACCAGGAATATTTCTATATGTACCCCGATCGGAGTATTCCGGACAGCTTTGATGCCGCTATGCCTGAAATTTTTCCCGAAACTGCGCCTGGCAATTTTACCTGGAATGATCAGGCTAAAAAATGGATAATGACCGTTTTTCACCAGTATCAATGGGATTTGAATTATACCAATCCTGCTGTATTGATTGACATGCTGGATAATATCCTGTTTTATGCGAACCTGGGTGTTGACATATTACGCATTGATGCTCCGGCTTTCATCTGGAAAGTCGCCGGCACCACTTGTCAGAACCTGCCCCAGGCCCACCAGATACTCCAGTTGATCAAACAATGTGTTGCAGTAGCTGCACCCGGCATGGCATTATTGGGTGAAGCGATTGTGGCGCCTTCAGAAATCATGAAATATTTTGGAACTGGTAACCGCATTGGTCAGGAATGTGATTTTGCTTACCACGCCACACAAATGGCTTTACAATGGGATGCACTGGCAACCGGTGATACCCGTGTTATGCTGGCCGCACAACCACAATTGCTGCAGAAACCACCAGGTTGTTCCTGGATTACTTATACCAGATGTCATGATGATATTGGATTGGGTTACGACGACAGTATGATTGCAGCTGCGGGTTTTGATCCTTATGAACACCGGAAATTTCTCAAACAATATTATTCGGGTGAAGCCGAGGGTTCCGTAGCCAGTGGCGCTTTGTTTTCTGTAAACCCCAAAACACAGGACGCCCGCATCAGTGGTTCCTTAGCCAGTTTATGCGGATTGGAAAAAGCTGTTACCAGCGATGAAATTAATCTGGCTATCCGGAAGATATTACTCATGCAGGCGCAGAGTTTTTTCATTGGTGGTTTACCCATGTTGTTTTATGGAGATGAGCTGGGTTATACCAATGACTACAGCTATCTGACAGATCCGGGTAAAAGTTATGATAACCGCTGGATGCACCGGCCGCTGATCAACTGGTCTAAAAATGAAAGAAGGCATGAGGCACTGCGTACGGAAGCGTTGGTATTTCAAGCCACACAAAAATTGATCCGTTTGCGCAAGCAGTTCCCACAGTTTGCCGATAAGGGAAATATCAGCTGGCTGCGTCCCCATAATATTCATGTTGCTGGTTTTATCAGGCATGGTGACCGCCCTCTTTACTGCCTGTTTAACTACGGCAATAAAACTTCGTACCTCACCTGGTATGCATTTAAAGAGCAGGAAACAATACCGGTAAAACTCTATGATCACTGGGAAGGCAAAAAGTATATGGTTGGCGCCGACTATGAATATTTGCTGATACCGCCGTATGGTTTTTGTTTGCTGGAAGTGATGGACAATACGCTTCTTACCCCCCAATAAAAAAACCCTCCGAACGGAGGGTTTTTTCTATCAGGTATCAACATGCTTATTTGTACATAGCAGTCAGGCTTTTCGCCAGTTCCACCATTTTGTTAATGCCATCTTCAGGCAGGTTACCCTTTTTGAATTCGGCCAGTACATCGGGCAGTTTGTTTTCCATTTCGGTAAGGAAGTGAGATTCGAATTCCTTCACTTTCTTCACAGCTACTTCACGCAGCAGGCCCTGGGTACCCAGGTAAATGATCGCTACCTGCTTTTCAACGGAGAAGGGCGTATACTGAGGCTGTTTCAGGATTTCCACGTTACGGGCACCTTTGTCCAGTACCAGTTTGGTAGCCGCATCCAGATCACCACCGAATTTAGAGAAGGCTTCCATCTCGCGATAGAGTGCCTGGTCGAGCTTCAGGGTACCAGATACTTTTTTCATGGATTTAATCTGAGCGTTACCACCCACACGGCTTACAGAGATACCTACGTTGATTGCCGGACGGATACCTGCGTTAAACAGGTTACTCTCCAGGAATATCTGACCATCGGTGATGGAGATTACGTTGGTAGGGATATAGGCAGATACGTCACCGGCCTGTGTTTCAATGATGGGCAGGGCTGTTAATGAACCACCACCTTTCACCAGGTGTTTGATGGAATCGGGCAGGTCGTTCATGTTTTTAGCCACTTCATCATTGCTGATTACTTTAGCGGCACGCTCCAGCAAACGGCTGTGCAGGTAGAATACGTCACCAGGATATGCTTCACGTCCGGGAGGTCTTCTCAGCAGCAGGGATACTTCGCGGTAAGCTACGGCCTGCTTAGACAGATCATCATAGATAATCAGTGCGGGGCGACCGGTATCGCGGAAGAATTCACCGATGGCAGCACCGGCGAAAGGAGCATAGAACTGCTGGGGAGCGGGATCTGATGCAGAAGCGGAAACGATGGTAGTGTAAGCCATCGCTCCATTATCAGCCAGGGTTTTCATCACACCGGCAACGGTAGATGCTTTCTGACCAATGGCTACATAGATACAATATACCGGTTTGCCGGCATCGTAAAATTCTTTCTGGTTGATGATAGTATCCACGCAGATGGCAGTTTTACCAGTCTGGCGGTCACCGATTACCAGCTCACGCTGCCCGCGGCCAACGGGAATCATCGCATCGATGGCTTTGATACCAGTTTGCAGTGGTTCTTTAACGGGTTCACGGTAAATAACACCGGGGGCTTTACGCTCCAGGGGCATTTCATACAGATCGCCGGTGATGGGACCCTTACCGTCGATGGGATCACCCAGGGTATTGATCACACGACCTACCAGACCGTCACCTACTTTAATAGAAGCGATCTTACCGGTTCTTTTAACTTTGGCACCTTCTTTAATGTCGCCGCTCTCACCCATCAATACCACACCCACATTATCTTCTTCCAGGTTCAGGGCAATTGCTTTAACGCCGTTTTCAAACTCTACCAGCTCACCACTGCGTACGCCATTCAAACCGTACACGCGGGCAATACCGTCACCCACCTGCAATACGGTACCTACTTCTTCCAGGTCAGCCGAAGCATTAAAGTTGCTGAGTTGCTGCCTCAGTATCGCTGATATCTCATCGGGTTTAATGTCCACCATGATGTATTGTATTTGATGATTGTTGTTTAATTATCGGATCTGCTGAATATAAAGGTTCTGCAGAAACTGTTTTTTGATGTCTTTCAGATCGCGGAGGATGCTTGCATCCACCAAGTTATTATTGAATTCCAGCACAAACCCGCCGATCAGGCTTTCATCTGTTTTGGTTTCCAGTTCCACGGTACCAAAATCATTGGCGGTTTTCACTTTGTCTTCAATTGATTTTTTCAGCTCGTCGCTTACCGGTACAGCTGTTGTGAGTGTTACGCGGTGTATGCCTTTCAGGGTATTGTATTGTTCAACAACAGCGGCTGCTATCTCCATCAGATCGCTTTCGCGTCCTTTGCGAACCAGCAGGTCGTTGAAAGCGGCAGTAAGTTTGCTTACTTTACCATCTGTTACAGCTTTAATAATACTGTTCTTCTGATCCGCCTTGATTACAGGGCTTTTCAGCAGATTGGTAAAATCCTTGCTGGCCTTGCAAACCTGCTGCAGGTATTTCATATCCGCATACACGGCTTCCAGCTGGCCCTGCTCAATGGCAAGGTCAATCAGGCTCTTCGCATATCTGCCGGCTAAACGTGGATTTTGCATCTATCTTTTAATTTGATCATTTTTACTTTGAACATTTAAAAATGATGCTCAGCTCATTTTCAAGTGCACAAATTTCCAAAGCGATTAATTTAATTTAACACCATCAGCCAGTTGTCTGATGTAGCTCTCCTGTTCTGCTTTGTTTGCCAATTCGCGGCGCAGCACTTTCTCTGCTACTTCAACCACCAGTGACCCTACCTGATTCTTCACTTCAGTGAGGGCAGCATTTTTCTGCTGGGTGATAGCCGTTTGCGCTTCAGCAACAATACGATCGTATTCTGCTCTGGCTTTGTCTTTGGCTTCAGCTACCATTTTATCGGCAGTGTCCTTGGCTTCACGGATCATAACAGATCTTTCTTCACGGGCCTTGGCCAGCATTGCTTCGTTTTCATTCTGCATGGCAGCCATATCAGCCTTCATCTTATCGGCCTTTGCCAGGGCATCTTCAATACCCTGCTCACGATCATTAATGGCTTTCAGGATGGGCTTCCAGGCAAAGCGACCCAATACGATCACCAATACCAGAAAAGCAACGGTATTCCAGAATACAAGTCCGATATCAGGTAATACCAGCGGATTGATCTCTAACAGCATAAATACAGTTTATTATAACGCGTTTGTAAAGTTCTACTTGGGAAAATATACAGACCCTTTCGCCCTTTGCTTGGGGTCTGTATAAGATTGGAATTCGTTGGATCCAATTATCCATTACCCAACAGGGCAACTACCACGGCAAACAGAGCAACCGCTTCCACGAAGGCCGCAGCTACGATCATGTTTGAACGGATGTCGTTAGCAGCTTCTGGCTGACGGGCAATACCTTCTACTGCACCTTTACCAATCTGACCGATACCGATACCGGCACCGATAGCAGCTAAACCTGCGCCGATTGCGGCAACACTTCCTACTACCATTTGTTTACGTTTTAAATGATGATTAAAAAAAGATTTTATTAATGATGCGCTGCCTCATGTTCATGATGATGCTCTTCAATGGCCATTCCAATATACATGGCACTCAGCATGGTAAAAATGAACGCCTGCAGGAATGCTACCAGCAGTTCAATCATACCAATGAATACCGCAAAAGGAACAGCAATGGTAGAAGCCACCACCGTCTTGAATATGAAAATCAGGCAAATTAAGCTCAGAACGAGGATGTGACCGGCTGTAATGTTCGCAAACAGTCGGATCATCAGGGAAACAGGCTTGGTAAATACACCAATCAGTTCAATGGGAGCGAGGAACAATTTCATTACCACAGGCATACCAGGCATCCAGAAAATGTGCTGCCAGTAATGTTTGTTACCACTCAGGTTCACCACAATAAACACACACACGGCCAGGGTCATGGTGAAAGCGATATTACCACTCACGTTGGTACCACCCGGGAAAAAGGGAATCAGACCCAGGAAGTTGTTGATCAGGATCAGGAAGAAAATCGTCAGCAGGAAGGGCATGTACTTCGCATACTTATGTCCGATATTGGGCTTAGCCACTTCGTCGCGTACAAAAAGAATAATGGGTTCCATGAACGACTGCAAACCCTTGGGTGCGGATTTTACACCGGTTTTGCGATAAGCACGGGCAACACTCAGGAATACCAGCAACAATACGGTAACTGAGAACATCACAGCCGTTACGTTCTTGGTGATAGAGAAATCCCAGAGACGGCCGGAAGCTACGGCATCAACCGTACCATCGGCTTGAACCACTTTTACCTTGCCGGCAATGATTTTATAATCATAATTACCATGGTAAACGATTTGCTCATGGTGTTCATTCATGAACTTACCGGAGGAAAAGACTTCCCAGCCCTTGTCGGTTTTCAGAATCACCGGCAGGTGAATGGAGGTATGTCCCCACAAATGCCAGCTGTGATCATCCTTGATGTGATCCAGAATGGTTTCAGTTACATTAAAAGCTTTTGCTTCATGTGCTCCAGCGGCTGGTTCCTGGGGGTTTTCATTGGCCAGGGCCGAAACTGAAAATAACACCAAAAAAAGGCTGAAAGCCGCTACCAGTAAAGATTTTACGCTTCTGAAAGCCATACCTATCTCAAAATTTGCGGCAAAGATAGGGGTAAAGGGGGGTAAAAATGAAATGCGGGAAGGGGAAAATGATAAATTTCTATGATGCAGGCGCAGAAGCCCGGAATCCCCTGAAAATCGGGTTTCTGATAGCCATAAAACAGTCCCTGTCCCCCGTATCTGTTAGTATTGCAGGTCTTAAGGGACCAGGCTGGTTTTCTTTTTTTCAAACTGCATTTCATGCAAGCGCGCATAAAAGCCGCCCGCCATGAGCAATTCCTCATGAGACCCCATTTCCTTGACTTCACCCTTATCTAATACAATGATTTTATTGGCTTTACGTATAGTCGATAAGCGGTGCGCAATAACAATGGATGTACGCCCGGCAATCAGGGTATCAATGGCTTTCTCTATCAGTAATTCACTTTCTGTATCAATGGAAGAAGTGGCTTCGTCCAGGATCAGGATGGAAGGATTGTACAATAAAGCCCGGATAAAGGAAATCAGCTGTCGCTGTCCCAGACTTAATGTACTGCCCCTTTCCATCACATGGTACTGATATCCCCCCGGCAATTGCATAATAAAATCGTGTACCCCAATCATACGGGCTGCTGATTCAACCTGTTCGAGACTGATATCGGGATTACGCAGGGTAATATTATCCAGTACAGAGCCCGAGAAGAGGAATACATCCTGCAATACCACGCCGATATGCTTCCGCAGAGCATCTACCTGGTATGACTGTATGGGTGCACCATCAATACGTATGGTTCCTTCCTGTACCTGGTACAACCGGTTCAGGAGGCTGATGATGGAGGTTTTGCCGCTGCCGGTATGTCCCACCAGGGCTACCGTCTCCCCTGCTTTTACCGTAAAACTGATATCGCGCAATACCTGTTGTTCGCCGGTATAGGAAAAATGTACTTTTTCAAACGCAATATCCCCACGGATGGTTGACGGGTTCAGGGCATCGGGTGCATCGGGCGGTAAAGCATCCTGATTATCCAGCACTTTTAATACCCTTTCAGCAGCCACCATACCCATCTGCAATACATTGAACTTATCGGCAATCACGCGGAGCGGGCGGAATATCTGGTTCAGGTAAAGGATAAATGCCATCAGCAAACCCGCATCCAGTGAACGTCCGGCTATCCACCACACCAATAAGCCTGTACTCAGTGCCAGCACCACTTCCACCACAGGAAAGAAAACGGAATAGGCAAAAATGGCTTTGATATTGGCATTCCGGTGCTGGGCGTTGATTTTTTTGAACTTGCTCATCTCCCGCTCTTCTGCCGCAAATGCCTGTACCACCTGCATACCGGTAATATGTTCCTGCACAAAAGCATTCAACGCCGCAACAGCATTCCGCACCTGTATAAAGCTCTTGTTCACGCTCTCCTTGAAATAATAGGTAGCCACAATCATAATGGGGAAAGGCGCCAGGCTGATGAGGGTCAATCGCCAGTCCATCCAGAACATGGTACCCAGTGTAATCACAATCGTCAGCAGATCGGCAATGATGGGAATCAGTCCGTCTGAGAATATATCATTGATCCTTTCTATATCATCAATGGTGCGGGTGGTTAGGGTACCAATGGGTGTCTGATCAAATTGGCGCAGGTTCAGTCCCAGTATCTTCCTATAAACCGTCACCCGCATATCTTTCACCACATGTTGTCCCATGGACGCCGTTAAGAAAGAAAAGATGAAGCGGATGGTGGTTTCCACAAAGAGAAATACGATCTGGAACAAAGTAATGGCAATGATAAACCTGGTGGCATCCGAGATATCCTGACCCAGCAGCAGGCTTTCCAGCCATCCTGGTGCCGTTACAGCTTTACCGGTAGCTTTATCAACTGTTAACTGAATCAGGTAGGGCCTGATGGGTGCAAAAACGGCCATGACCACGGCCAGCAGGAGGCTGAGGTAAAAAATACCCCGGTAAGGACGCACGAAATAAAATACCCGTCCGAGTAATGAAAAATCAAACAGTTTCTTTTTCTTGGCCTCGCTCATGAACCTGCAAAGTTAACGGGTGAATCGACGAAGAACTTGCCGCCGGTGGAAAAAATGCGGGGGCGGGGTGCGAAAGGCGAAAAATGAAATGGGAAAAGGTTTTTGGGAAGAATGCTCTTTTCAGTTTTGACCTTTCACTTTGCACCCTCAACGACCGCCTTTTCGTATATTCGTAGTAGATATGGAGCAACCGCAAGTCAGTCCCGTGGAGACGGCATTACCGCCGTATAACCTGAACGAAGAGCAGGAAAAGAAAGAGATTATCCGGCATTACCGGGCGCTGTTGCGCAGTTTGAAGTCGAAGTTGAAAAAAGGCGACAAGGAACTGGTACGTCACGCGTTTGAAATGGCTGCGGAAGCGCATAAAACCATGCGTCGCAAAAGTGGCGAGCCCTATATCCTCCATCCCATTGCCGTTGCCATGATTTGTGTGGAAGAGATTGGTCTGGGTGTACGCAGTACCATCTGTGCCTTGTTGCACGATACCGTGGAAGACACGGATATTTCCCTGGAAGATATTGAGCGGGAGTTTGGAACGGAAATAGCCCGTATTGTGGATGGGCTGACCAAGATTTCCAATGTTATTGATACGAATACCTCCCAGCAGGCTGAGAATTTCAAAAAGATTCTATTAACCCTTACCGATGATCCCCGTGTTATCCTGATCAAACTGGCCGACCGGCTGCATAATATGCGTACGCTGGATCACATGAAACGGGAGAAACAGCTCAAGATTGCTTCAGAAACCGTGTGGGTTTATGCCCCGCTGGCGCACCGCATGGGTTTGTATAATATCAAGACCGAGCTGGAAGATCTGTCCATGAAATACATGGAGCCGGAAGCCTACAAGGACATTGCACGTAAACTGGCTGAGACCAGGCGTGAACGAACCCGTTATATCAATGAGTTTATCCGGCCGCTGAAAGAAAAATTACAGCATGCCAACTTCAATTTTGAGATTTATGGACGTCCCAAGAGCATACATTCCATCTGGAATAAAATCCGGAAAAAAGGAGTGGCTTTTGAGGAAGTATATGATCTTTTCGCCATCCGCGTAATACTGGATTCACCTCCCGAGCGGGAAAAAGAAGATTGCTGGAAAGTATATTCCATGATCACCGACGAATATATGCCCTCGCCTGAGCGTTTGCGCGACTGGCTCAGTAATCCCAAAAGCAATGGATACGAAGCCTTGCATACCACGGTAATGGGCCCGCAGGGAAAATGGGTGGAAGTACAGATACGGACCAAACGCATGAATGAAATTGCGGAAAAAGGTCTGGCGGCGCATTTTAAATACAAGGAAGGCAGTACCAATACCGATGAAGACCGTTTTGATAAATGGTTCGGACAAATCCGGGAAGTGCTCAGCAACCAGGATACGGAGGGGGTGGATTTTCTCCAGGATTTCAAAACCTCCTTCCTGGCAGAGGAAATTTATGTGTACACGCCCAAGGGAGAAGTGAAAATGCTTCCCACCGGCAGTACAGCGCTTGATTTTGCTTTTTCCATCCACTCAGCCATCGGATCAAAATGTATTGGAGCCAAAGTGCACCATAAGCTGGTACCCATCAGTCATAAACTGCGGAGTGGCGACCAGGTAGAGATCATTACCAGTAATAAACAAAAGCCCTCGGAAGACTGGCTGGGATTTGTGGTAACAGCCAAAGCGCGCAATAAAATCAAAGATGCGCTGCGGGAAGAAAAGAGAAAAATTGCCGAAGACGGTAAATACATATTGCAGCGTAAACTGGAAAGTATGGGAGCTGCATACAGCCAGTATAATATCGACGAACTCGTACAGTTCTACAAGCTCCCGTCTTCGCTGGACCTGAACTACCGCATTGCCAATAAGTCGATTGACCTGAAGGAATTGAAAGATTTTCAGGTATTGGGCGACAAGATAGAGATTCCCCGTCCCAAACCGGTGGTGCATGAACAGGTTGCAGATCCAACACCCAAATCCCTGAACCGGAAAGATTCGGAACTGATTATTTTCGGGGAAAGCAGCGACAAAATCATGTATGCATTGGCCAAATGCTGCAACCCGATTCCCGGGGATGACGTGTTTGGTTTTGTCAGTACCGGTAAAGGGCTTGTCATCCACCGGACTTCCTGTCCGAATGCTGCCCAGCTCCTGGCCAATTACGGGCACCGGGTTGTAAAAACCAAATGGGCGAAAAACAAGGAAATATCCTTCCTGACCGGATTAAAGATTGTAGGATTGGATGATGTGGGTGTTATCAACAAAATAACCAATGTGATTAGTGGTGATCTGCGGATCAATATATCCGGACTAACTATTGAGTCACGGGAGGGATTATTTGAGGGAACCATCAAAGTGTTTGTACACGATAAGGAAGAGCTGGAAGAACTGGTTACCCGCCTGAAATCGCTCAATGGTATACAAACGGTTGATCGTTTTGATGCGGAAACGGTTTAAATGATGGTTTTAGTCTTGGGTTTGAGGTGTATTGTTTGTGGTTGATCGCCGGGTTCGTGTATTTTCTCACAACAAACTCCAAACCATAAACTCCAAACCATAAACTACAAACTAACAATATTCTCCTATTTTTGCGGCGATTCAAAGTAACTGTTATGGTTGATGTAATTCTGGGTTTACAATGGGGTGATGAAGGAAAGGGTAAGATTGTGGACTATTTTGCTCCGCAGTACGATATTATTGCCCGTTTCCAGGGTGGTCCGAATGCGGGACACACTTTATATGTGGAGGGAAAGAAAATGGTATTACACCAGATTCCTTCGGGCATTTTCCATGGCAACACGATTAATATTATTGGGAATGGCGTGGTGCTGGATCCGGTTACTTTGAAAAAAGAATGTGATGCGGTGGCTGCATTTGGGGTAGATGTCCGCAAAAACCTCTTTATTTCCGAACGAACCAATATTATTCTGCCTACACACCGTGCGCTGGATAAAGCTTCGGAGATGGCGAAGGGAGAATCCAAGATTGGCTCTACCCTGAAGGGGATCGGACCGGCTTATATGGACAAAACCGGTCGGAATGCCATCCGTGTGGGTGATCTTTTCCGTGCCGATTTCCAGCAGCAATACCAGGAATTGAGCCGTAAGCACCGCCAGTTATTGGACAATTTCCAATTTTCGGAAGATATCAGTGCCTGGGAGACCGAGTTTTTTGAAGCGATTGAGTTCCTGAAAACATTGAATGTAATTAATTGCGAATACTTCATAAACCAGCAGATTGCCGCAGGCAAAAAAGTGCTGGCAGAAGGCGCACAGGGTAGCATGCTGGATATTGACTTCGGCACATTTCCCTTTGTTACTTCTTCCAATACCACTTCTGCCGGAGTGTGTACCGGCCTGGGCGTTTCACCCAAGCAAATCCGGGAGGTATTGGGTGTAACAAAAGCTTATTGCACGCGCGTAGGCGGAGGCCCCTTCCCGACCGAACTACACGACGCTATGGGTGAAGAGCTTCGTCGTATCGGAAATGAATTTGGTGCCACCACCGGCCGTCCACGCCGTTGCGGATGGATTGACCTGGTAGCCCTGAGATTTGCCTGTATGATCAATGGTGTAACTCAGGTAATCATGACGAAGGCCGATGTACTGGATTCTTTTGAAAAACTGGAAGTATGTACCGCTTACCAGGTAAACGGCCAACAAACACAGGAAGTGCCCTTCCAGATGGTGGGCGCCGATATACAGCCTGTGTTGCAGGGATTTGCAGGATGGAACATCGATACCACCTCCGTAAAAACCGCAGAAACATTACCTGAAACCATGCACACTTATATCAATTTTATCAACAAGTATATTGGTGCACCGGTTAAATTTGTTTCCAATGGTCCGGGTCGTGAACAGATTGTTCACCTGTAACGGATTGGCACCGCATTTGTAACGAGAAAATTTATTTGGTTAATAGGAATTTGCGTTGAAATTTTACGCAGTAATCTTATTTGGATATGGCAGCGAGACCTGATAAGGATAATAAAAAATCCGCCCCGAAACCCGCAGCAGACAAGAAAGCTGCAAAACCCTCTCCTAAGAGTAAAAAACAATTGGAAGAGGATGATGATGATTTGGAAGACGATGATGACGAGATGGACCTGAAACCATCCGCAAAAAAATCGGCATCCAAAACCGCGTCGAAAAAGTCTAAAGATGATGAGGACGACGACGAGGAAGATGATGATGTTGAAGAATCGGACGATTGGGAAAAAGGTGAGGAAGAAGACGATGATTGGGATCCCGACTTCGATGAATTTGATATTCCCAAAAGCAAGGGTAAAAAGACCGGAGGCAGCAAGAAAAAAGGAGAAGAAGATGAAGATGATTTCAAAATCGATGACGACTTCAAAGAGTTCGATCTGTTCAACGATAAGAGCGGCGGATTTGACGACGATGATGACGATGATTTTTAATCATCCCCAAGCGTGAAAAGAAAGACACTTCAGTTTACTGTACCCCATACAACAATCATTAAACAACAGATGTTGGGCTGGTGCCGCCAGTTCAACATCTGTTGTTTTCTGGATAACCATGCGTATGAAATCAAACATCACCAGGCCGAATGCCTGGTAGCAGCTGGTGCTGTTCATACAATTCCCCCAGAAAAAAGCAGTTTAGCCGAACTGGATAGCTGGTTGGCGGAGCAGCAGGGCGATTGGGTTTTTGGGCATTTTAGTTACGAACTGAAAAGTCAGCCCGCAGCGTTGGGCAGTCCCGCTAATTCCCGCCCCGATCCTATTGCATTCCCACATCTTTGCTTTTTCGTACCGGACATTCTGCTGCAACTGCAAAATAATACGTTAACGATCTCCTGTTTACAGGCCGATCCAGCCCAGGTATGGCAATCCATTTGCAACAGTGAAGCCATTCAGGAGTATCCTCCAGCACCCACGGGTATTCATATCCGGTCACGCATGTCCAGGGAACAATACCTCGAAGCCATCCGGCAGTTGCAGGCGCATATTCTGAGAGGTGATTGTTATGAAATCAATTACTGTGAGGAATTTTTTGCTACCGATACCAGCATTGATCCGCTGCCATTATACCAGCGGCTTACCATGCTTTCGCCCACTCCATTTGCTGCCTATTACCGTTTACAGGACCGGCACCTTCTTTGCGCCAGTCCAGAGCGCTTCCTGCGTAAAAAAGGCAATCAGCTCTGTTCGCAACCGATCAAAGGAACCATTAAACGGAACCAGGGCGATGCAGAGGCAGACCAGGCACTCATCCAATCCCTGCAGCAAAGCGAGAAAGACAAAAGTGAAAACGTAATGGTTGTTGATCTCGTGCGTAATGACCTGAGCCGGGTTTGTCGGCGTGGTACGGTACAGGTGACTGAATTATTTGGCATTTATAGTTTTCCCCAGGTACACCAGATGATCTCTACCATTGAAGGGGAGCTGGATGTGCAATATTCCTTCGCTGCTATAATTGATGCCTGTTTTCCCATGGGCAGTATGACCGGAGCTCCCAAGAAAAGGGTTATGGAACTAATTGAACAATATGAATACCAGCAACGGGGACTGTATTCCGGTGCCGTAGGTTATATTGATCCACAGGGTGATTTTGATTTCAATGTTGTGATCCGGAGTATCCTGTATAATGCAGCACAAAAATACCTGGGCTACCAGGTGGGTGGTGGCATCACTTTTTATAGTGACGCGGTTCAGGAATATGAAGAATGTTTACTGAAAGCTGCCGCTATTCGCAAAGCATTGGGCATAGAAGCGGTTTAATGGCTATCTACGCCATCCAGCAACATCCGCAATGATTCCATCAATAGCTGTTGTTTCTTAGCCTGAAAGATCATTTCCTTGTCTTTACTGATGCGCATGCTGTATTTTTTTCCGGCAGCAAGCGCTTTATCAAAACCCGGGTTCCAGCGGTTAAACTGGGCCAGATCCATGGTGAGCGCATTGGCAACCAACACAGACTGATAGCGACCACTCAGTTCCACCAATACAGTATTCAGCAACTCTGTTTCATTCAGTATCACCGGTGTGGTATCCTGCTTGTTTTTGGCCACAATGGTTTCGGCAGCCGTCATGGTTGTTAAACCGCCACTTCCTTCAAACACATAATGTGTACCGATGAATTTCTTGACATGGGTACGTGTTTCTTCAGGCAGAAAGTATTGCAGGTCCCAGAAATCCCTGCTACCCGATCGCCTGATCGCCTGACGCACCCGGCCCGCTCCGCCGTTATAGGCAGCCACAACCAGCAGCCAGTCATTAAACTCGGCATAAAGTTCTTTCATGAGCCTGGCAGCAGCATGGGTGCTTTTGTAATAATCGGTACGATCATCCACTGCCCCCACACGCAAACCGAAGCGTTTGGCCTCATAAGGCATCAATTGCCAGGGACCTACGGCGCCGGCCCAGGAAACCAGGTTGGCACCGAGGTGGCTTTCAATTACACTCAGGTATTTCATTTCACGGGGTAACCCGTAAGTAGTAAGGATATTATCAAATAAATCGAAATAAGGTTTGCCCCAAGATTTCATCTTTTCCAGTCCCTTTCCCTGTTTCCGGATGTATTCCTGCACAAACGATACAGCCCTTGGATTGAGCTGTGCGGCATAGGGCTTATTGGCGTCAAAGCGATCAACACTGAATAAGCTGTGAAATGCCTGTTTATCATTGATAACAGTATCCGCTACGGAGCGTCCTGTGGCAGGCAATGCCGTCACCAAGCCTATTAACAGGCCCAAAAAAATGGTTTCTAAATGCCAGGTGTTTTTCAATCTGGTCTGTTTAATCGGGTAATGCAGTGAAACAGTATTAAACAGCATCCGCAGTAGTAGTCTGTGACAGCTGCATACAGGTTTGGGAGAGTCCCAGCAAAGATACCTCATCGAAATGAGATGTCATGAGTTGCAGGCCGAAAGGCAATCCACTGCTGTGACGGAATAAGGGAATGGAAATGCCGGGGATACCCACCAGGTTTGCAAAAACGGTATAGATATCGGCCAGGAACATGGCTACCGGATCATCCTGCCCCATGGAACCCAGCGGGAAAGCCGGAAAAGGTACCGTTGGCGAAAGAATGGCGTCGTAGGTACTGAAGATAGCTTTGGTCTGATCGCTCAACAAACGCCGTACCTGCTGTGCACGGGTAAAATATGCATCGTAATAACCGGCGCTCAGCACGAATGTACCCAACAGAATGCGTCGCTGTACTTCCTTGCCAAAACCTTCCGTACGGCTTTGTTTATACCATTCCGTAAGGTCTTCAATAGGTTCTTTGGTGCGATGTCCGTACCGAACACCGTCATACCTGGATAAATTACTGGAAGCTTCCGCTGTGGTCAGCACATAATAAGCAGGAACCACATAGTTCAGCATGGGAAAATCCACCGGTTCTACTGTATGTCCGGCGGTTTGTAATACGCCAATAAAATTACGGATGGCTTTTGCCATTTCCGGATCAAGTCCGGGATGATCCAACGCTTCGCGGAAATAGGCGATCCGGTATTTTTTGGCCGCAGACGCCGGGAGCGCTGCCGAATAATCGGGTACCGGTCTTTCCGATACCGTACTATCCATGGCATCTGTTCCCGCAATCACCTGCAGGGTCAGGGCCAGGTCATCGATACTGTTTCCAAATATCCCGATCTGGTCAAATGAAGATGCATAGGCGATTAATCCATAACGGGAAATACGGCCATAAGTAGGTTTGAGTCCGGCAATACCACAAAAATCGGCAGGCTGACGAACTGAGCCGCCGGTATCGCTACCCAGGCTAATCATACAATGGCCGGCCTGTACAGCTACTGCAGAGCCACCCGAAGAACCACCGGGCACCCGGGAAGGATCTATTGCATTCTTTGCCGGACCATAAACAGAATTTTCGTTGCTGCTGCCCATGGCAAATTCATCGCAATTCTGCCGGCCCAGGATGATGGCACCCGCCTGGAGTAATCTTTCTACTGCCGTAGCACTGTAAATAGCGGTAAATGGTTGCAGCATTGCCGATGCTGCCGTAAGTGGATGGTCTTTATACGCAATCACATCTTTCAGTCCGATCACCACGCCATGCAATGCACCTGTTGGTTCACCGGCCAGTCGCGACTGATCAAGGGAGGCAGCGCTTGCAAGGGCCTCCGCTTCATATACATCTATCCATGCATTAAGGTGCTGATCGCGTTGAATTGATTGCACAAAAAAACGAACGGCCTCCACACAGGTGGTCTGGCCGTTCTGTAATGCTTTATGATAGTCTTTGATTGTAGTAAACCGAAACAAAGGCTATAATACGTTTTAGAAATTCTGGAAATGCTTATTGTGCTGCCTGGTCTTTTTCTTTCATGCCTTCTTCTAATTCTTTCTTCACATTATTCTTTGCGTCGTTGAATTCACGGATACCTTTACCCAGTCCGCGCATAAAT
This sequence comes from Chitinophagaceae bacterium, assembly GCA_009996675.1. GTDB lineage: Bacteria > Bacteroidota > Bacteroidia > Chitinophagales > Chitinophagaceae > Sediminibacterium. Next base: position 109,968 of record JAACZQ010000001.1, on the reverse strand, counting down.
TCCGGGATTTTACGGCCGCCGAATAATACCAGCACCACTAAAGCGATAATCAAAATTTCCTGAAATCCTAAGTTGCCCATAAAAAAATGTTTTGAGGAGAATCAAAGGTAAGGGAAAAGAAATGTGATTGTACGAAATAAAAACCTAAGTTTTCTCCGGTAAACCAGCCGGTTAACGGCTGTTAGCTTCCAAAAAAAACGGAAGCCTGTTTGAGGCTTCCGTGAAATCGGTCTTCACCAATAAAGGAGCAGCTTGCTTAGAAGCGCTTTTCCTTGATACGGGCGCTCTTACCACTGCGCTCACGCAGGTAGTACAGTTTAGCGCGACGAACTTTACCGGTCTTATTCAGCACGATAGAGTCGATATTGGGAGACAGCATGGGGAACAGACGTTCAACACCCACACCATCGGAAATTTTACGTACAGTGAAAGAAGCAGTAGCACCAGTACCCTGCAACTTAATTACATCACCACGGAAGCTCTGGATACGCTCTTTACCCCCTTCGATGATCTTATAGTTTACAGTAACATTATCCCCGGCTTTGAACTTGGGATATTCCTTCTTCACGGTTAATTGTTCGTGTACAAACTGAACTGCTGCGTTCATAACATTTATTTTTTGCGGACGGCAAAGGTAAGGAGGGGATGGGGAAAATCCAAAAGTTTTTAGCTTCTAGCTTCCAGCTACTCGCTCCTAGAAGGAATTTTTAATTTTATTGATAAGGGAAAGAAGCATTTTTTGCTCTGTATTTAGGTCGTAAAGTATTGATTTTGTTTTATTTAGATCACCATACCCTAAGGCTTCCCCTAATAGCAAATGGGTTTCCAATTCATAGCTTGACCCGAGCGAGATTTCCAGAAAATGGGCATATTCTTTTGTACTCTTTCGGCTGCTGCCTTCGGCTATGTTAGCAGGGATTGAAATGGCAGATCTGGTGATCTGGTTTTTCAAAACAAATCGTTCATCACCGGGATAAAATGCGACTAAACCATAACATTCCCTCGCAATATCAAACCCCAATTGCCATACTTTCAATTTTTTAAAATTTATCATGTCTTTTTAGGGCAAGTATAAAAAAAGTCACTTCGATACAAACGAAGTGACTTTTATACTTCCAGCAGCTAGTAGCTAGCGGCTAGAAGCTCATATTATCTTTCCTATCTCGCCACATTCACCGCTCTTTTCTCGCGGATAACCGTAACCTTAATCTGACCGGGATAGGTCATTTCGGTCTGAATTTTCTGGGCAATTTCAAAGCTGAGTTTATCGCTGTCGCTATCGGTTACTTTTTCGGCTTCTACGATCACACGCAATTCACGGCCGGCCTGTATCGCATAAGCTTTTTCCACGCCCTGGTAAGCCAGTGCCAGGTTTTCCAGGTCCTTGATACGCTGGAGATACTGCTGCATGATCTCGCGGCGGGCACCGGGACGGGCACCGCTGATGGCATCACAGGCCTGTACGATGGGAGAAATCACGTACTGCATTTCCATTTCATCGTGGTGGGCACCAATGGCGTTTACCACAGCCGGGTTCTCGCCATATTTCTCAGCCAGTTTAGCACCCAGCAAAGCATGGCTTAACTCGGTTTCCTCATCAGGCACTTTACCGATATCATGTAAAAGACCGGCACGTTTGGCCAATTTGGGGTTCATACCCAGTTCTGCAGCCATGATGGCACAAAGATTGGCCGTTTCACGACTGTGCATGAGCAGGTTTTGTCCGTATGAAGAACGGAAACGCATTTTTCCCACAATACGCACCAGCTCCTTGTGCAAGCCATGGATACCCATTTCAATTACGGTACGCTCCCCGATCTCCATAACCTGCTCTTCCAGCTGACGACGGGTCTTCTCCACCACTTCCTCAATACGGGCGGGGTGAATACGGCCATCGGCTACCAGGCGCTGCAAGCTCAACCGCGCGATCTCACGGCGCAGGGGATCAAAAGAAGACAGGATAATCGCTTCCGGGGTATCGTCTACAATCAGGTCAACACCCGTAGCCGCTTCGATAGCCCGGATATTCCGGCCCTCACGGCCAATGATCTGACCCTTGATCTCATCGGTTTCCAGATTGAATACGGTTACCGTGTTTTCAATGGTCTGTTCTGCAGCAGTACGCTGAATGGACTGGATTACAATTTTACGGGCTTCCTTATTGGCTTTCTGCTTAGCGTCTTCAATAATTTCCTGTTGCAGCGCCATCGCCTGGGTACGGGCCTCCTGTTTGAGGCTCTCCACCAGTTGGGCACGGGCTTCTTCTGCACTCAGACCAGCAATTTTTTCAAGACGGCGAATATGCTCTTCCTGGTGCTTCTCCAGCTCGGTACGCTTGTGGTTAACCACTTCAATCTGCCGGTTCAGGTTTTCCTTGATGGCTTCATTTTCCTTGATCTGCTTTTCCAGCGCTGCCTCTTTCTGGTTAATGCTGATCTCCTTCTGCTTGGCCCGGTTTTCAGCCTCACCGACCTTACGGTTCCGGTCCAGTACTTCCCGGTCATGCTCCGCTTTCAGCTGAACAAACCGCTCCTTAGCCTCCAGTTGCTTCTCTTTCTTAATGGTTTCCGCCCGCAGTTCTGCTTCGCGAATGATGTTCTGGGCCTGGGAATTGGCTTCGTCGATTTGCTTTTGGGTATTTTTCGCAAAAACAAACTTACCCGCTACAACCCCTGCAATTAATGCAACCGCCCCTGTTATAATCAAGACTATCGTCTGGTCCATTTTTTCGGTAGTTTTTTAAATCGTTCAAAATCATTGATACACACTCACACATCATAATTTACAATAATGGGTAAGCTGATACAGGCGAAGATAAAATAAATCAGGCAGAGATACGCATACGGACTGACCTTTATGTGAATACGGCGACTACCAGCCGTTATTGGCATCCGGGGTGAAGGGGTTTTGAACGGAATAGGCAATGAACTGGGACTCATCCCCTGACTGGGACTTGTGCAGGAACACATGAATATTCCTTGGCGGATGACCTGCGATATAATACTTGACCAAATGATCGCATAGCCCAACGCATCAAAAAACTGTATACATCTTCCGGAATATGCTGGTAATGGTCCAGACCACCTTGAACCAGCGCTACAATTACAAACAGTTATCCAGCATCTTCCAATGCCCGGTCGATCTGCTTTTCCAGCATCGAAAGCCGGTCTGCCGCTTCCTGCCATTTAACCAGGTCAATGCCATGGTGATTTTGTTCGGTAGCAAACCAAAGCAGCACCATGGATACATAATCCTGCATGTCTTTACCCGCCAGGTTGGTCCGGAATTCGGTGACCTTATCATTGATCAGGCCGGCAGTTTTCCGTACCATTTCTTCATCCGCAGCATCAATACGCAATCGGTAGCTGCGATCGGCGATAACAATATTAACCGGTATCAGTTCTGCCATGATTATTGATTAAGCAGGTTCAGGCATTTATCAATTTCTTTCAGGTAAGCGTCGATTCTCTTCTCCAGTTTGGCTTTTTCCTCCGCACTCTGTCCCTGTCCATTAGCACCCAGTTGACGGGCATCGAGCTGTTGCTGCACCTGCTGCACAAGCGCATCTTTCTCCACCAGCACAGCCTGCACCCTGTCAAGCTCTTTTTGCAAACGCTGGTTATCGCGTTGCAATTGTTGCTGGTTCCGGATCAACAACTGCAGTTTATCCTGGAGGTTTTTGATATGTTGACTTAAATCAACCATTTCCCGAATTTAATAGGTCTCTTGGGTGAACCGGCATTTTTAGTACACTTCTTATGCACCACCAACAACGGTTTATTTGCGTATTACGGCGCCTGTTTCTTTTTCCAGTGCCTGGATTAATTTCTGTACCATGGCATCCGTTTCCTTATCCGTCAGTGTTTTTTCTTCATCCGTAAAAGTAAAACTGATGGCCATGGATTTTTTTCCGGCTCCCAGTTTTTCGCTCTCAAAAATGTCGAATAACCGCATATCGGTTAAACGGGAAAGTTTTGTTTTGGCCACAACTGCTTCAATGGCTGCATATGTTACAGACTGGTCTACCACCAATGCCAGGTCGCGCTGCATGGCCGGGAAACGGTTCACCTCCCGGTAAGTAATGGTTTGTTTGGCAGCCGAACGCAATACCGGTTTCAGCTGAATATCTGCATATACCACCGACTGACGGATATCAAACTGCTGGGCTTTCTGGCGATCCACCACACCCAACACACCTACTGTATTCTTGCCTAAAACAATATTTAATAAACCATTATTTTCTGCCGCTTCAAAACGAATATCAGGTAAACCGGCGATCTGAAACAATGCCTGTACCAGCCCTTTAATGGTATACAGATCCGATGCCGATGCCGGTGTTCTCCAGCCGGTATCCTGTGCATTGCCCGTCATGTAAATAGCCAGGTGTTCCGCTTCCGTATAATTACCGGGTCCGCTGGTATGATAGGTTTTGCCGAATTCAAACAGTTGCAGGTTGAGGTTACGGCGATTGATGTTATACGCTATGGTCTCCAACCCCGTTTCCAGCATAGACGGACGTAACACATCCAGTTCTGCACTGAGATTGTTCAACATCTTCACCGTCTGATCCAGGGTTTCCGCAGTAAAATATTGACTGTTCGTAATGGAATTGGTAAAGATTTCCAGGAAACCGCGACCTACCAGATAGGCCGCCATTTTATCCTTCAATGCTTCTTTCGGTCCGATTTGTTCAATAGCCGGACTCATGGTGATGGTGGCGGGAATGTCAATATTATCCAACCCATCAATCCGAAGCACTTCCTCCACTATATCCGCCGGAATACTGATATCGGGCTTGCTGTAAGGAACCGATACCCGCAACTCATCAATATCTTCTTTGATCAGCTCAAAACCCAGGCAGGAAAGGATTCTTTTTACTTTATCGGGGTGATAATTCTTACCACTTAATTTTTTGATGTAGTGATATTTCACCGTCACTTCCGTTTTCGCACGGGGGGAAGGATAAATATCAATCAGTTCACTACCGATCTTACCACCGGCAATTTCCACGATCATCGTTGCGGCACGCTTCAGTACTTCAGCACAAAGCGAAATATCCACCCCTTTTTCAAAACGGGTAGCAGCATCGGTCCGCAATCCATGCCGGAGTGAGGTTTTACGAATATGAACCGGGTTAAACCAGGCACTTTCCAGGAATATAGCTGTTGTTTTATCCGTTACACCACTGGTAATACCACCAAAAACCCCGGCAATACACATTCCTGCTGAGGCATTACAGATCATCAGGTCTTCAGCACTCAGTTTTCTCTCCTTTTCATCCAGGGTAACAAAAGCTGTCCCCTCCGGCAGGGTTTTCACGATTACCGTATTGCCCTTAATGGCCGCAGCATCAAAAGCATGCAGGGGCTGGCCGGTTTCATGCAGTATAAAATTGGTAATATCTACAATATTATTAATAGGACGCAGTCCAATAGCCATCAGTCTGTTTTTCAGCCACTGCGGTGATTCTGCCACGGTAACACCACTAATTGTGATGCCGGCATAACGTTGACAGGCTTCTGTATCGAGAACAGATACAGTAACCGGGGTGCCGCTACCAGCGGTAAACCCGTTTTTAAAGGGGCTAACCGGTCTGGCTTCCTGCTCATGATGGGTGAGCCAGGCACAAACATCCCTGGCAACGCCATAGTGACTCATAGCATCCATCCGGTTGGGGGTGAGTCCGATTTCATAAATCCAGTCTGAATAAGGCTGAAAATACGCCGCAGCTGGTGTACCAACTGTTACACTATCCGGAAGTACCATGATACCGGCATGACTGGAGCCCAGCCCCAGTTCATCTTCCGCACAGATCATACCATGACTTTCTACGCCACGGATTTTGGCGACTTTCATAGTAAGGGCTTCTCCGCCCAGGGGGTAAATGGTGGTACCAACTGTTGCTACTACTACTTTCTGTCCTGCCGCTACATTGGAAGCGCCGCAAACCACTTGTAAAGGGCTGTCTGCACCAATATCCACGGTCGTAACCTTAAGTTTGTCGGCATTGGGATGTTGTTCGCAGGTAAGTACCTGTCCGATCACCACACCTGCCAGGCCGCCTTTGATACTTTCATAGGCTTCCAGGCTTTCTACTTCCAGTCCGATAGCAGTAAGGATAGCCGATAATTTTTCCGGTTCTATGGGCCAGGGGAGGTATTCGCTCAGCCAGTTGTAACTAATGGTCATAAATGCTCGCTCTTTACGGGCATCAAAAGTACGGAATATGGGAGAAGGGAAAAGGGAAAGGTGAAAGGTGAAAAGAATGGCCCGGACCTCCAACGTGCTACAGCCATTGTTGCATCGTTGGACCAATCGTTTTAGGTGAAAGGGCAAATGTGAAAGAAAGCCCTCAGTCTCCAACTTCCAACCACACAGTTTTCACATTTATTTACCTGAATCGCCTCAAGCAAGATCCCCTACCAGATACAACAAATACCCAATTCAGGCCCTGTTTTCCGGGAAATTCTTTCTGCACAGACAATTGTGCATTTCCGGGTACAGTTGGCGGAAAACTTTTGATTTTGGGGGATAACCTTAGTAAATTGTGTGCATGGAGCGGTGTATAACCTGCGTGGAACTGTGAATTGCTGTGGATGAAAAATGCCAGAAAAAAATTTTCTTAACAAGATTTTCTATCCCATATTCGCTCCCCCTTACTGCCGGGGTAACAATTTGGTAACATGAACCGTGGGAGGCAGCCTAACCCTACTTGATCACCATCAATAAAGCACTACGCACTGCAATGGACCTAACCAGCCTGAATAAAGAAAGAAACAAGAGAAGAAAACCCGCGATAGACCTGAGTACCATGGTATATGGCAAAGTGCCTCCCCAGGCCAAGGAACTGGAAGAAGCCATCCTGGGAGCCATTATGCTCGAAAAAAGTGCCTTCGATACGGTAACGGAGATTGTAAAACCCGAATGTTTCTATGTTGAAGCACACCAGATCATTTTCCGGGCCATGCAGGGCTTACAGCAGAAGAGCATGCCCATTGATATCCTCACGGTTGTGGAAGAGCTTAAGTTTCGGGAGCAGCTGGATGCGGTGGGTGGACCTTACTACGTAACCAAACTCACAAATACCGTTGTTTCCACCGCGAATATTGAAGCACATGCCCGTATTGTGTTGCAGAAATTCATCCAGCGGGAACTGATACGTATCAGCGGAGAAATCATTGGCGATGCGTATGAAGACAGCACCGATGTATTTGACCTGCTCGACGACAGCGAGAGTAAGATGTTCAACATCACCAACAACTACCTTAAAAAGAATTTTGAAGATATTGGCAATGTGCTGGCTAAAACCATCAACCGTATCGACGAACTGCGGACCAAAACAGAAGATATTTCCGGTGTGCCCAGCGGCTTCAGCACCCTGGACCGCATCACATATGGCTGGCAACCCACAGATCTCATCATCCTGGCTGCCCGTCCCTCTGTCGGTAAAACCGCTTTCGCCCTAAACCTGGCACGCAATGCCGCATTGCATCCGACAAAACCCATACCGGTTGGCTTTTTCTCCCTGGAAATGAGCGCCGCCCAGCTGGTACAACGTATCCTGAGTGCAGAAAGCGAAATTAAGATGGAGAAAATCAGTCGGGGCAAACTGGAGGAATACGAATACCAGCAACTCCATGCCAAGGGTATCAAAAAACTGGAAACAGCTCCTATTTTTATCGATGATACTGCAGCACTGAACATTTTCGAGTTCCGGGCCAAAGCACGCCGGCTGGTAAACAAACACAATGTTGGTATCATCATCATCGACTACCTGCAGCTCATGAGCGGCAGTGGTGACCGCAACAATAACCGTGAGCAGGAGATCAGCAGCATCTCCCGTAACCTCAAAGCCCTGGCCAAAGAATTGGGGATACCCATTATTGCCCTGAGCCAGTTGAGTCGTGCTGTTGAAACACGTAAGGAAAGTAAAATGCCTCAGTTGAGCGATCTCCGTGAATCGGGTGCCATTGAACAAGATGCCGATATGGTTATGTTCATTTATCGCCCCGAATACTATGAGGTAATGAACAATGAAATGGGCGAAAGCACCCAGGGCGAAACCCATATCCGTATCGCCAAACACCGTAACGGTTCCCTGGAAACCATTAAGCTCCGCGCCAAACTGGAAATCCAGAAATTTGAGGAGTGGGAAGAAGAGGGTGGATTTGGTGGCGGCAACTGGCGTCCCGTTACACCCGGCAGCACACCGCCAGCCAGTTCCGGTGGCGCAGGGGATGGCGGCAAACTCTTTATTCAAAAAGGCAGCCGCATGAATGGTGGTGATTTTGATGAAGGTTTTGACAATGAAGCACCCTTCTGATCACCGCTTGACCAAGTATTGTAAGTTTGCATCATGGCACTGCCCTTTTTTTATGAACCGGCTGTTTCCGGTGTACAAACCCATTTTCAACTGAGTGAGGAAAGCAGCAAACACTGCACCCAGGTATTGCGCATGCGTAATGGGGAACAACTACAGATCACCAACGGAAAAGGCAGTCTGTACACGGCCAGAATCCTGGCAGAAGACAAACGCAAAACCATCGTACTGATTGAAGAAGAACAGCTCCGGCCGAGAACTGGCAAACAGGTAAGTATTGGTATTTCATTGCTGAAAAATGCCAGCCGTCTGGAATGGTTCCTGGAAAAAGCCACTGAAATAGGTGTTTACGAAATTATTCCACTGCTCTGCACCAGAACTGAACATAGCCGCTTCCGCACCGATCGAATGACCCAGATACTGGTATCTGCTATGCTGCAGAGCCAGCAGGTCTGGTTGCCCATCCTGCATGAACCTACCAAACTACCGGCAGTTGTTCAGCACGCAGCCCATACCCATAAACTCATCGCACACTGTGAAGAAGACAGTAAAACAGAACTGGCTTCGCTACATTTCATGAACGATATACAAATTCTGATCGGCCCCGAAGGTGATTTCACCCCCCAGGAAATCAACCAGGCACTTGAATATCATTATCAGCCGGTTAGCCTGGGTAATACCCGTCTGCGTACAGAAACAGCCGGATTGGTAGCCGCGGCCTTACTGGTCAATGGTGATCATTAGTTGGTTTTTTATCGTTCGGACTGGGTACTCACTATTCACCAATTTCCCTCCAAACACACTACTATTCATATCAGAAATTTCGTAACTTGAAGTATGCGTGTCCTTCTATTGGCATTATCGGTTTTGTTTGTACTCGCTGGCTCATCGTGTAAGAACGGCAGGAGTCGCGGAATGGTGATTCGTGATACCAGCATCACTTCCCAAACAGCTTTCAATGACCTCTTCCTGGATAGCAGCACGCTGGGGGCTTTTCTCCACCAGCATCCCCAATTCCAGGAATTCCGGGAACAGTTTGAGAATTTTTATACCGAACGCAATTATGCCTATGCCTGGTTCGACAGCTCCGGCTTATCGGAACAAGCCAATAATTTTTACAACCTGCAATCGGCTTATATCACCGATTATACCGATAGCAGTTTATACGACGCAGGCTTTAACCAATTATACCAGTCAGTAAAAGCACCCGGGAAAAATCTAAGCATACCCGATAGCACCATATTACGTGCAGAACTCTCGCTTACCGGGCAGTTTTTCAGGTATGCTGCCAAAGTATATGCCGGCACCGATATGGATGCAGCTGAGTTGGGCTGGTTTATTCCCCGGAAAAAAATTGATTTGCAGGCCCTACTGGATTCCACCATCCGTACCGGGCAGGAACAAACTGCATTCATCAGCCCGCAATACCGCAAACTCGAAGCCTTCCTCTCTGCCTATGCACAGCTCGAAAAACAAATCGGCAGCGATACCATTGCAAGTGTTGCCAAACCGCTGCGTAAAGGCGATTCTGCAGCAGTAATTCCAGCCATCCGCAAAAGGTTATTTTTATTGGGCGACCTGAAAGAAGATAATAATATCCCCCTGCTGGATACAACATTGGTGCTCGCCGTAAAACAATTCCAGCAGCGCATGGGCCTGCTGGTAGATGGCGTGATTGGTAACCGCATGATCAATGAACTCAACGTACCGGTCAGGCAACGGATTCAACAGATACTGGTAAACCTGGAAAGACTTCGCTGGATGCCGCCCGATCAGGGACAACGGTATATACTGGTGAATATCCCATCCTACAACCTGCAACTGGTAGACAGCGGTAAACAACAGTTTCGCATGAATGTGATTGTAGGGTCTGCCGCCAACAACACTGTTATTTTCACAGGCAAACTGCAATACATCGTGTTCAGTCCATATTGGAATGTCCCTGAAAGCATTGTCAGAAATGAAATACTGCCTGCCATGAAAAAAGACCCGAATTACCTGGCCAAACAGAATATGGAAATCGTGACCGATGGTACAATTCCGGTGATCCGCCAGAAATCTGGTCCACGGAATTCATTGGGGCATGTTAAATTCCTTTTCCCCAACAGCTATAACATTTACTTACACGACACGCCCAACCGGAACCTGTTTGCCCAGTCAACCCGCAACCTCAGTCATGGTTGTATTCGCCTCGGCGAACCAAAAAAACTGGCCAGTTACCTCTTGCAATACGATAGCAGCTGGACTTCACGTGCCATAGACAGCGCCATGTATGCCGGAAAGGAAAAATGGGTAACACTGAAACACACCATCCCTGTATATATTGTATATTTCACATCCTGGGTAGATGCCGACGGGCTGATTAATTTCCGGAGGGATATTTATAAACATGATGAAAAGCTGGCGGCCAAGTTGTTCCGCAAATCCTGACAAGCCAGCAGTTTACCTACCTTTGTAAAAAAGCATCGGAATGCATTTGATTGAAGTAACCGATAAAAAAACGCAACAGGCATTTAATGATATCAATGCGGCCATGAACAGGTCAAATCCCTGTTATATACGCCCGCTGGATAATGAAGTAAATGCTGTATTCGATCCCGCCAAGAATAAAACTTTCAAATACGGAGAAGCCCGGCGCTGGATTCTGGAAAATGAGCATGGGGAGATGGTGGGCAGGATTGCTGCTTTTACAAACAGCAAATACATCAATAAAGGAACCGATTTCCCCACGGGTGGTATCGGCTTTTTCGATTGCATCAATGACCAGGCTTCGGCCAATCTCCTGTTTGATACGGCAAAAGCATGGCTGGAAAGCAAGGGTATGGAAGCCATGGATGGGCCCATTAATTTTGGCGACCGCGACAAGGGCTGGGGGTTGATGGTGTCAGGTTTCGACAAAGAGCCCATGTATGGCATGTCATTCAACCCGCCCTATTACGAGTCACTCTTCACCGGATACGGATTTGAGAACTATTATAACCAGTACTATTATTCCATGCGGGTAGATGATCCTTTACCGGATCGTTTTCCGGAAAGACATGCCCGTTTTAAAAATAAACCCGGTTATACTGCCAGGCATGTCAAACTCAGTGAACTGGAGAAATATGCCGGTGATTTTGCTACAGTATACAATGCCGCCTGGGCCCAGCATGGAGAAAATAAAGAGATCACAAAAGAGCAGGTGCTTAAATTGTTCAACACCATGAAACCCATCATGGATGAGAGAGTAATCTGGTTTGCTTATTACAAGGATGAACCCATTGCCATGTTCATTAATATTCCCGATGTGAACCAATACTTCAAACATTTTAATGGCAAATTCGGGCTCTGGCAGAAACTACATTTATTGTGGATGAAGAAAAGAGGCGTTGGTAAACGCCTCACCGGTCTGGCTTTTGGGGTTGTTCCCAAGTACCAGGCACTGGGTGTCGACAGTTTTATCATTTATGAAACTTCCCTGCTTATCCAGTTCAAAGGCTGGTATGATGAATATGAAATGGGTTGGGCGGGCGACTGGAATCCCAAAATGCTGAATATTTATAAAAGCCTGGGCGCCAGCCAGAGCCGGCAGATGGTAACTTTCCGCTATCTGTTTAACCGGGATATGCCTTTCCAAAGGCACCCTGAAATGGAATATAAAACCTGAAACTGATTCCGGCACCTGTTGCCCCGCAACCGCTGCTGTATTCCAGGTAATACAGGCCAATATACCCTCCCCGAAACCGCTGATTTCCGGGAGGGTATATGTTTTATTCACTATTCACAATACCCTATTCTCTTTCCTTCTTTAGTATTGCTATATTGCACCTGTTATGGAGAACAAGTTTATTGTTTCGGCGAGGAAGTACAGACCACAGAATTTCAATACCGTGGTGGGGCAGTCGCATATTACCACTACGCTCAAAAATGCCATCAAAAACAACCAGTTAGCACATGCTTTCCTGTTTTGCGGACCCAGGGGGGTGGGAAAAACCACCTGTGCCCGTATCCTGGCCAAAACCATCAACTGTACCAATCCAACCCCGGAAGGAGAAGCCTGTAATACCTGTAACAGCTGTGTATCTTTTGATGCCGGTACATCCCTCAATATACACGAGCTGGATGCGGCAAGCAATAACTCGGTCGATGATATCCGTACCCTGGTAGAACAGGTTCGCTTTGCACCACAGGCAGGTAAATACAAAGTATATATTGTAGATGAGGTACACATGCTCAGTGCCAGCGCTTTCAACGCTTTTTTGAAAACACTGGAAGAGCCTCCCTCCTATGCCATTTTCATCTTGGCCACAACAGAAAAACATAAAATACTTCCTACCATCCTAAGCCGATGCCAGATATTCGATTTCAAACGCATTACCAATCAGGATACTGTTGAACACCTGCAGGAAATTGTAGACAAAGAATCCATCAAAGCAGAAAAAGCGGCGTTACAGGTCATCGCACAAAAAAGCGAAGGTTGTATGCGCGATTCACTCAGTATCCTGGATAAGATCGTCAGTTTTACCAACGGAACTGTTACTTACCAGAATACACTCGAGCATTTGAATATCCTGGATGAGGATTATTATTTTAAAATACTTGCTGCCATGCAGGAACAGGATATGGCTGCAGCCATGTTACTCTACGACGAAATAAACCGGAAAGGATTTGAAGGCGATCTGGTATTGAATGGTTTCGCCGAATTCATTCGTAACCTGCTGGTTTGCAAAGACCCCAAATCTGCAGCCCTGCTGGAAGTGGTGGAAGGTTTGCGGGATAAATATATTAGCACTGCCGCGAATACTTCGGTTTCTTACCTGGTTAGCGCTTTGAACATACTCAATGAGGCAGAGATTAATTTTAAGATGGCGCGTAATAAACGCCTGCATGTGGAATTAACACTTATCAAACTCAACTTCCTGCAGCAAGCCATTGAGCTGAGTACCGAGAACGGGCAACTCGTTAAAAAAAAACGGGTTGATGGTCCGGTAGCATTCCGTACCAAAGCAGTTCCATCCATCCAGGTAAAACAGGTCAGCTCTCCTGCCAGCAGCGGTTCCCGTTTGTATATAGAAGATCAGCCAAAAACAAATAACCCCGTTACTGCAGCAACACCTGTCACAGCCCAACCTGCAAAAACAAGTGCAGCTGCCAAAACAAGCCGCCCTCCTGTTAACAATGGACCTAAAAAAAGTTTATTGGATGCCCTGCGGGAGAAGGTAGGCGATCAATACGCTATTGAGGAGGTAAAAGAAGCGGAAGTCCTGAATATGGATAAACTGCGCTCCTGCTGGGATGCCTATGGCACACAACTGGAACAACAACAAAAACATTCTTCGGCAGGTACATTCAGAATGGCTGATCTGCAGATCGACGATGACATTCATTTTACCGTACGCGTGCCGGCACTTACTGCGCAGAAATTTGTTGAGCAGGAAAGAATGATGCTGATTGATCACCTGCACAAAGCCTTCAACAACCGCGGTATTACTTTTACCATATTGGTAGAAGCCAGTGAAAAAGAAGATGTACCCCTTCATATGCGTTTAAATAGCAAAGAAAGATTTGAACGAATAGCAGAACAATATCCCTTGGTTAAGGAACTGAAAGAGCGATTGAAACTGGAGATTGATTATTAATGATCTTCAGTCCTAAATCGGTAGCAAGGAAGGGGGTATGATGACAGCAAGTTACCAGCAAGCACATAGGTCTAAACGAACAACCTAAAACTATAAACCACATACCACCCCAATGCCCAAGTCTACTTTTAAATATACCAATGGAGAACTGACTGTTGTGTGGAAACCCGACACCTGCATACACAGTCGCATTTGCTGGACACAGCTGCGCGATGTATTTGATCCAGCCAAAAAACCCTGGATAAATATGTCGGGAGCGGATACCGAAGCCATTATTGAACAGGTTAGAAAATGTCCGAGTGGTGCACTCAGTTATTTTATGAACGAACAGGCTGTCGATACCGGAGAAGCCTCCGATATTGTAGCCGAAAAAGCCAGTATTTCACAAATACAAATCAGTCCCAATGGCCCGATCCTAATTAAAACAGATTGTGAAATCACACATAGCGACGGACATACCGAAGTCAAACAAGGAACAACGGCTTTATGCCGGTGTGGTGCTTCAACCAATAAGCCATTCTGTGACGGCTCTCACCGCAAAATAGGTTTCGAGGGATAAGATTACACGCGCTTGCTTTGTGTATACCCTTTTTTTTGCAGCCATTGCAATACTTTGTCGCGTTGATCACCCTGCACGATTACTTCCTTATTTTTAACACTACCGCCGGTACCACAGAAATTCTTGAGTTGTTTTCCCAGGTCTTCCAGGTCTGATTCAACCCCAACAAAACCGGTTACAAGTGTTACTGCTTTACCAGCCCGTTGTTTGGTATCCAGCAGTATTCTTAATTTTTGCTGTGCGGGTGGCAGGGTATTCGTTACCTGTTCATCCTCCGGTTCAAACCGGAAATCAGGATCGGTGCTGTATATAAATCCCCTTGCATCGGGTTTCTGTTTGCGGCTCATGCTTTATTTTTTGGCAAAGTAACAGAAAACACCGAACCATTCCCAGGCTCGCTGCTAACCGTAAGCTTACCATGGTTGGCTTCCACAAATTCCTTACACAAGAGCAATCCCAGTCCCGCTCCTTTCTCGTTTCGTGTACCGGTGGTGGTAAAATGGGTATTCAAACGGAATAATCGCTCAACCTGGTCATGGGTCATGCCCACACCATTATCTGCTACCTGTATGGTCACCGTATCGATGTTTTCCAATACAGAAATATGAATATACCCGCCTTCATGGGTAAATTTCAGTGCATTGAGCAGGAGGTTACGGATGATGATATCCAGGTGCTGGGGATCGGCATACACATTGGTGAGTACAGGCGCATCGTTGGTGATCATGATTTTTTTGAGAATGGCTGCACTATCCAGTATTTGTCTGTTCCTTTCCACTACATCATGCACCATACAATGTTCAGGCTGCGTATTGGTTACACCGTCCATCTGGTTACGAGACCAGAGCAGGAGGTTATCCAGTGTATTGGTAAGCGAATGAATCTGCTTACCCAAAGCATGTTTTATTTTTTCAAAAGCTTCTGCTGAAATGCCTTGTTTTTCCATCAGCGACATTACATTGCTGAGGGAGGAAATGGGCAAACGCAGGTCGTGCGACAAAATGGAGAATATTTTATCTTTCTGGTAAGAAGCCTGTTCCAAAGCAAGTTTCTGGGCCGACAATTGTTTGTTCACTTCCTGTTTAAACTGATTGCGGCGCCAGGCGATGATCCAGAGGGTTAATACAAGTCCCACAATAGCCAGCAAAGAGATGGTTACAACGCGCTGATCCTGTATTTTATTTTTCTGCAGTTCGTCTTCTTTTTTCAGGAGCTTGATCTCCGCTTCCTTACGCTCTGTATCAAACTGAACCTGCATTTGCGCAAAGCGGGCACGGTTCCTTTCTTCATACAAGGTATCATTCAGCCGGCCGCCGAGTGAGGAAGCCTCATAAGCCAGCTTATACTCTCCCAATGCTGCATAGGATTCTGCCAGCAACCGGTTAATGGTAGCCCTTTCACTTTTCGCACCCAGTTCCAGCGAAATACGATTGGCTTCTTCCAGGTAACTCAACGATTTTTTCCATTCCCGCTGAAGCTGAAAGGATTTGCCGATTCGGTATAAAGCTGTTTCCAGCAGGAAATTACTTTTAGCTTCCCGGGCTGCACTGGCTGCGGCAAGATAATAATCAATCGACCTTGGAATAGCATTATCATCGTAATACAAATCACCCAGTGTTCGCAGGCTGAAGGAGATCATGCCTTTATCATGCTGTTTCACATTATACTCCAGCGCTTCATTGGCCAGGATCATTGCAGAGTCTTTCATTTTTCCGCGCTGGGCACAAAAAGCAATATTATTAAGGCTTCTCCCAACCGCATAGGTATTCCCCAGTGTTTCCTGCAGGCTTTTTTCTTTCCGGAAATAATCGATGGCTTCCCGGTAACGCGACTGTGAATTGAAAATGGCGCCAATAGCGCGATAGGAAAAAGCCAGTTGCGGAATATTATGGATGGAATCGTTGATGCGAAGAGCACGCGTAGCATAATCAAAGCCTTTGGAATAATCGCCTTTGCGGTAAGCGGCCCAGGCCATATTGTTTAATGATTGTGCGATACCGGCAGTGTAACCCAATTCCTTTGCCAGCTCCAGTGAAGCCTCAGCAAACTGCAATGCTTTATCTGCATTTTTATCCGCCAGTTCTTCCGATAAAAGGTTCTGCGTTCTTACATAATTGGAATCGGGCGCCATTCGCTGCAACTGCGAAGACAGACTATCGGCCTTACGGGTTTGCCCATGCGCCGTAACAATTACAGCCAAACATAAAACAAAAGCCAATCGAGTCTTGAGCATGTATATTGAAGGCTTGCTTCCAGGTTAGGGTACTACTGTGTACAAGATACAAAATCATTTGCAAATGACCTGCGAAGCAGCCGGAATTCAGGATAATAAGACCGCTTTCAAGCTCAGATCAAGACTCCTGGCCTGGTGGATGAGTCCGCCAACACTCACATAATCCACTCCTGAAGCTGCATAAGCTGCAATATTCTGGTGATTGATCCCGCCACTGGCTTCGGTTTCAAAACGACCTTTGATATAGGTTACGGCTTCGGCTACAGTTTCAGGTGAAAAATTATCCAGCATAATACGGAAGACTTTGCCTTCACCCATCGCACAAACCCTAGCAACATCCTCCATACTGCGGGTCTCCACTTCTATTTTTAAGCCGGGTTCTTTGCTTTGTACATATTCCCAGGCTTTATTGATTGCTGCTTCCAGTCCGCCTGCATAATCAATATGATTGTCTTTCAGCATAATCATATCATACAAACCAAACCGGTGGTTGATACCTCCGCCAATACGGACTGCTTCTTTTTCCAGCAGCCGGAAATTGGGTGTGGTTTTGCGCGTATCCAATAAACGGGTATGGTATCCTTCCAGTAAGCGGGTATAGGTGCGGGTTAATGTGGCAATACCACTCATGCGCTGCATACAGTTTAATACCAGCCGTTCACAGCCCAATATGGTATGGATGGAAGCCGTTACTTCAAATGCTTTTTCGCCCGGCTCCATCAGGTCACCATCCTTTTTAAAAGCATGGAATTGCACCAGCGGGTCCTGCATACGGAAAATCTTTTCTGCAACCGCCACACCGGCCAGTACCCCCTCCTGCTTGATCTTGAGGACTGCCTTACCCCGCTGTGCAGCCGGAATACAGCTAAGCGTGGAATGATCGCCCCCGCCAATATCTTCCAGCAGGGCTGCTTTCACCAGTACTGCTAATGATTCATCAAATGATAATGATTGCATAGTACAAAACTAAGGCTATCTGCGGTAAAGCAGTATGGCAGATGCGGATGAAGGGATAACCCGGTGCATTGCACTTAATTGATCCGGATATTGGCGATCTGGTATTTATTGCTTTTCTGCTTCAGCAATATGGTAATATTATAGGATTTGTTAGCGGCCTGTAATTTGCCGGCCACATACATGGTAGCACCGATCTCGCGATTGGATATTTTTTCAAAGCCATTCACGCCATTTTCACTGAAAAAACGTTTCAGCGCAATACCGGCCTGATTCCGGCTCATATTTTTAACTTCGTCATTATCCAGCAGTTTCATGTCCACATAATCATCAAAATACTCCGCGATTTCTGCTGTATTAGCCGACTTAAACGAACGGATGATAGTATCCAGGTCGGACTGAAAAACAGTGAACGACATGAAAACCAATGCACTAACAGCGGAAAAGAAAAGCTTTTTCATATACTTTATTTTGCTTTCACCCAATAAATTGCCAAAAACATGCCAACTTTGGGAGAATTGCATCAAAGCAATAAAGTTAACATAATTCATCATCATCAAGCATACCGTTTTAATTCATGAGCAAGAAAGTAATGCTGGTTATCATGGATGGATGGGGTCTCGGAAAAGTACCTGCTTCCGATGCCATTCAACAGGCCCATGTACCCTTTGTAAGTTCCCTCTATCAACAATACCCCAACACCACACTGGTTACCTGTGGGGAGGATGTGGGTTTGCCTGATGGCCAGATGGGGAACAGTGAAGTAGGTCACCTCAACCTTGGTGCCGGTCGTATTGTGTACCAGGAACTGCAACGCATCAATGTAGCCATCCGCACAGGCGAACTGGCATCCAATGCACATTTGCAACAAGCCATAGCATATGCCAAGACCAATCATAAGCCCCTGCACCTGATGGGACTGGTGAGTGATGGTGGCGTGCATTCGCATATTGAACACCTGGAAGCACTCTGCACCATTTGTAAAGAAGCAGGTTTGCAGCAGGTCTTTATCCATGTATTCACAGATGGCAGGGATACCGATCCGAAAAGCGGACTGGGTTTTATCCGCAACCTGGAAGCGCATCTCCAAAAAACCGTAGGTACCATTGCCACCATCAGCGGCCGCTATTATGCCATGGACCGCGATAAAAGATGGGAAAGGGTTCAACTGGCTTATGATGCACTGGTTAAATCGGCCGGCCCCACGGCTACCAGCGCGGTTGCAGCCATTGAAGACTCTTATGCAGCCAATATCACAGATGAATTTTTGAAACCAACCGTTATTGTGGATGCCGCCGGTAAACCGGTTGGTCCCATAAAAGACGGAGATGCTGTGATCTGTTTTAATTTCCGTACCGACCGCTGCCGTGAAATCACGGAAGTGCTTACCCAGCAGGATCACCACGAGCAGGATATGCATACCCTGCAACTGCATTATACCACCATGACCATGTACGACCAGAAATTCAAAAACGTACAGGTGATTTTTGAGAACGATAACCTGAATAATACACTGGGAGAAGTATTGTCGGCCGCAGGAAAAAAACAGATCCGTATTGCGGAAACAGAGAAATATCCGCACGTAACTTTCTTCTTCAGCGGTGGCCGTGAAGAACCATTTGCCGGTGAAAGCCGCATCATGGTGCCTTCACCCAAAGTAGCCACCTACGATATGCAACCCGAAATGAGCGCCGTAGGCATTACCGATAAG
Organism: Chitinophagaceae bacterium; assembly: GCA_009996675.1. Taxonomy (GTDB): domain Bacteria; phylum Bacteroidota; class Bacteroidia; order Chitinophagales; family Chitinophagaceae; genus Sediminibacterium. The sequence goes on along the minus strand of JAACZQ010000001.1, from coordinate 90,573 downwards.
CTCATTCCTGAAATAGAAGCAGAAAGCGCCGATTTTGTCTGCCTCAACTATGCCAATACCGACATGGTTGGACATACCGGCGTATTCAGTGCCGCCATCAAAGCAGCTGAAACAGTGGATGCCTGCGTGAAACGGGTGGTAACAGCCGGACTGGAACATGGTTATACCATATTCCTCACAGCAGATCATGGCAATGCCGACTATATGATTAATGAAGACGGCTCACCCAATACTGCACATACCTTAAACCCGGTTCCATTCTTTATCATCGATAAAAACTGGAAGGGAACAGTGAAAAGCGGGAAGCTGGGCGACCTGGCTCCTACTATTTTAACCATGATGGGACTACCGATTCCCAAAGAAATGACGGGAAATGTATTAATTTAATGGCCAAACAACCTTAACCACATGAAGCTGCTTAAAAAAATCGGACTTGCCCTCCTGGTCATTCTCATCGTAATCCAGGTTATCCGCCCGGAGAAAAACGACTCCAATAACAAAACCAACAGCATTGCTGCTGCTTATCCCATTCCGGATGATGTTAATACCATCCTGGTAAAAGCCTGCAATGACTGTCACACCAACAATACAACTTATCCCTGGTACAGCAATATACAGCCCGTAGCCTGGTGGTTGCAGAAACATGTAAACGACGGAAAGAAACACCTGAATTTTGATGAATTCACCAGCTACCGTTTGCGTAAACAATACCACAAACTGGAGGAAGTAATTGAACAGGTGAAAGGTCATGAAATGCCATTGGATTCTTATACCTGGATTCATAAAGACGCCAAGTTAACCGATGCAGAAGCTGCCAGTTTAACCGGTTGGGCTCAGGCTGTAATGGACAGCATGAAAGCCCGTTATCCCATCGATAGCCTGGTGAAGCCAAAGGGAGCTAAATAACCATGCAGCTTCGCAGGAAAATTATTGCATTTGTATTGCTACTGCTCATCAGCGCACCCACGCTGATGAGCATTTTTATGGAAGCAGCGCAGCGTATTCATCAACACCAGATGCGCGAAAAAATTGAGCAGTCCATGCTCAGTGAAATAGTAGTACCTGCAGCACAACTGCACTGGGTAAAACCAGGCAAAGAAATACGCTTTGAAGGACAATTATTTGACGTACACCAATACACAACCACAGACAATGGTGATTATCTCATAGCGGGATTATTTGACTGGGAGGAAGACCAGCTGGAAAAAGATATGGCTTCGCTCGAAAAAAATAAACAGGGTACAGCCGCACAGGGCAAATTACTCCAGTGGATGTCGTTACCCGCCCTGATCACAGAAGCCTGTCAACTCCCCGGGCTCATCCCTGCTGTCCTTCAGCACAACATACAACCGGGCCTGGATCTCTCCCACCGGTCCGGCGATATTATTCCGCATCCGCCCCGGGTCTGAAGTAAAACATACCAACAGATGCCGGTACAGCTAAGACTGTACTGATTGTTTTATTTCATACAAAATATCTTTTCATGTCTTTTACTATATGGAAAGCTGCCATACTGGTTGCTATACCGGTATGCAGCTTTGCTCAATCCAATACGGCTGCTGATACCAGTCAGAAAATAACACTGTTGAATGAAGTGGTTGTGTATGCCAATAAGTTTGCGGAAAAATCGGGACGCATTGCACAAACCGTTAAATCTATCCGTGATAAAAACACGTTGAATCTACAGGCCAATACCGGTGATATCCTGATTAATACCGGTAGTCTTTTTGTACAAAAAAGTCAGCAAGGTGGCAGTAGTCCTGTTATCCGCGGCTTTGAAGCCAGTCGTGTATTGCTGATGGTGGATGGCGTACGTATGAACAATGCCATATACCGGGCCGGTCACCTGCAAAATGTAATCACCATCGACAATATGGTATTGGATCGCCTGGAAGTATTATACGGCCCCTCTTCTACCCTTTACGGCAGCGATGCACTGGGTGGGGTGGTGAGTATGTACACCCGTAATCCGCAGTTGTCTGCAACCGGTAAAACCAGTGTAAGCGGTAGCAGTACGCTCCGGTATGCCAGTGCCATCGACGAACAACGGGGCAACCTGATCATGAATATTGGCGGTAAAGCATGGGCTTCACTCACATCGGTAACCTATGGTTCTTTTGGTGATATGCGCCAGGGAAAAAACAGGTCTGATGCCTACCCACCGGGATTCGGACTGAAGCCATTCTTGGTACAACGATCCGGGAATACCGATATTGCTGTACCCAATCCCGACCCCAACAAACAAAGCCCTTCAGGATACAAACAGGTAGATGTATTGCAAAAATTCCTGTACAGCCCCAGTGAAAATATCCGGCATACCCTGAACCTGCAGTTTTCCAATACCAGCGACCTGCCCCGGTACGATCGTTTATCGGAAGTGAGCGGCGGTAATCCCGTTTATGCCGAATGGTATTATGGTCCGCAAATACGCAATATGATCGCGTATCAGTTCAACGCTTCCAAACGGAATGTTTTTTTTCAAAACCTGCAAGTCAACACCAGCTTTCAGGACATTGAAGAAAGCCGCATGACGCGTCGATTCCAAAACAACAATAAAGATTACCGCTGGGAAAGAATTAACGTATTCGGTGTTTCAATTGATGCCAAACATACCAGTGATAAACATGAATTACAAATAGGCGCCGAGAGTTATACCAATTTTGTACGATCAACCGCCGAGCGCAGAAATATCGTGAGCGGAGCTTTAAGTCGCATCAGCACCAGGTATGCCGACGGGCCTACTAAAATGTCGTCCAATGCAATCTATGCACAACACACGTTAAAGTTCAACGATCGCTGGACACTGAACGACGGCATTCGTTTTAACCTGGTACAACTGGACGCCCGTTTTGCTGATACTACTTTAATGCATTTTCCCTTTACCAGGGCTAAACAGAATAATGTAGCGGTGACCGGCAATATCGGCCTTGTATATGCCACACCCAATGATTTCCGCTGGTCATTCATCCTCAGCAGTGGCTTCCGGGCACCAAATGTAGATGACCTCTCCAAGGTATTTGATACAAGAACCGGTATAGTAGTAGTCCCCAATCCCGATATCAAACCCGAATACACATACAATGCCGAGATGAGTGCCACCAAGCAATTCAACAATATTACCATCGGCGGGTCTGTTTTTTATACCCTGTTTCGTAATGCACTGGTGCTGGATAAATTCAGGTTTAACGGGCAGGACAGCATTCTGTACAGCGGTGTCAGAAGTGCCGTTTTCGCCAACCAGAACAAAGCCAGTGCCTATGTTACCGGCTTCAGTGTGAATGCAGCCATCACCCTCTTCCAAGGAACGGTATGGGATGGGGTGGTTACGTATACATACGGACGATTTACAGACCAGAATGGCAGCAAAGTACCACTGGATCATATTCCGCCGGTATATGGTCGCAGCGGTATCAAACACAGCTCCACGAAATGGCAGGCTGAGTTTTTTGTTTTGTTCAATGGCTGGAAACGCATGAGCAACTACAATCCCTTAGGAGAAGACAACCTGCAGTATGCTACCCCCAATGGTATGCCCTCCTGGTACACACTCAACCTTCGTGGCGCAGTGAGCATTGCCAAAAAACTGGAAGCACAGGTATTACTGGAGAATATAGCGGACCGAAATTACCGCTATTTTGCCAGTGGTATTTCGGCACCCGGCAGAAACCTCTCCGTTTCCCTGAAACTATCTTTTTAAAACAGATTTCCCCTGTTCAAAGCCCGCTGACCATTGATCAGCGGGCTTTTTGTTATTTTGCACCCATGGAGATCAGAAAAGCCACCTACCTGGTATCAAGTCCCAGCTTCGATAAATGCCCCAAGCCCGATAAACCGGAATACGCTTTTATTGGCCGAAGTAATGTAGGCAAGTCATCCCTGATCAATATGCTTACCGGCCAGCGCAGCCTGGCAAAAACTTCTGCTACACCGGGCAAGACGCAACTCATCAATCATTTTATCATCGAAAGCAGCAGCACCGATAAGGGACCCCGTACTGGCTGGTATATGGTAGATCTTCCCGGTTATGGTTATGCCAAACGTTCCCAATCTGATAGAAGAAGATGGGAACAGATGCTGGAAGGTTATTTCCGTAAGCGGGAAAATCTTACCCATGTTTTTGTACTGATCGATGGCCGTCACGCACCACAGAAAAACGACCTGGAGTTCATTAGTCAGCTCGACCGCTGGGGTGTGGTTTTCTCCCTTGTATTTACCAAATCCGATAAAGAAAAACCGGCCGTTGTTGAAAGAAATGTAAAAGCTTTTTTCGACACGCTGCGTGAAACCTGGCAATTTCTTCCACGTGGATTTGTAACGAGTGCCGAAAAAAAAATGGGTAAAGATGAATTGTTGCAATTCATTGATAATTGTAATCAGGCCTGGGCTGAAAAAGCTTAGCATTTCAATACGGGTAAGCAATGGGATGAATTACCCCTTGGAATCTTTTATATTATTCTTCCACCCGCCCATCATCCAACGCATCATCAATCCAAATAACAAACCACCCAATAACTGAGAAATGGGAATGAAATCTTTCAAGGTAATGGGTTCGCCAAATAAAGCAAGGGTAGCCAGGTGAATTAGCCACAACAAGAACGCAAAAGACAATGCCTGCGCCAGCCAGCCCCGGCCTGCAAACGGATTTTCAGCAGCCCCAAGTTTCAGGTTCGTAAATCGGTCAGGCTGTTGCCGCAACCAGTTTTGACGCCACTTTTTCCAGAAGAAAACCCAGATAGGCACCGTAATAATCAGCAGTAGCAGACTGGTAATATTAATCACGCAAGGAATAATGCCACCACAAGACGGACAATACAAGCCAAACCAGTTTTTCCGATCTGTATGATTCTGCGCCGACCAGGTAAGCCCATCATGAATGGTTTGACAATGCGGACAAGGAACTGTAAACCTGCTTAAATAAGGCTTTTTAGAATGTCGTTCATAAAGCATAACACGGGGTACACGCATGCCCAGCCACTCACAAACTGTAAGCCCCGGATTCATGATCCAGTGCAGGATCATGATATTAGTCCAATTGACTTTTTTATATCCTTCGGGCACCATACAAAAGGTTTATCTGTTAATATATGTTTTTTTCACCAGATAAAAAAACAGGTCTGGTAATCAGGCGATAAAGGGGGACAGAAAAGATGAGGGAGTGAGGGGCATGTACCCCGGTGAAGACCGGGATAAGTACGGATAAGAGCATGTGCCGGTCAGTTTACCGCCTTATCGGCACAGCAGCTGCTGGCAAAAGCTTCCGGTTTGGCTTTGAAAGCAAAGCCCATACCCAGGATATAGCCCATGGCTTCACGCAAAGCATCATTGCTTTTGAACTGCGGATTGGTATTGATATCGGCATGCACTTCCATGTCCACATGGTGCTCAATGAACAGGTCGCAAAGTTCATAGGCGATCTCAATACTTTTAGCCACTTCCACCAGCATGCGCTCCTTAATGTGGTAACGCTGTTTGGTTTTTTCATTGTGGATGTACATGAAACCACCATTGTGCTCCCGCAAAAAAACAATCACGGTAGCAAATTCGGTATCATCACCCTTTACCTGGCTGTCGGTGCCAATACAGACTTTCAGTTTTACACCGTTGTCTGATTCCCGTTTGATGGCCTCTTCCACTGCCTCCTTGATCGGCAGTTGAATTGGCTCACCATTGAATTTTCTCCAACGCATAAATGAAGGTTTACGTATTACGTAATTTACTCTTTTCTTCGCTGGTTTGGCATTTTTGGTGTGAATCTTATTATTAACAAATGTGTACAATCCTCGCCAGGACTCACTTACAGACGATCGGGCAGCAACCATTACCCCTTATATAATCAAGTCATGTTATCAAATTATTACCAAATGGTTATAAAATTGTTATGAAAAGAGCCGCTCTTAATTTTGCGCCCACAACCCTACAGCATGAGACATTGTTTGTCTTTATTCTTATTACTGATCACCACTTCATCCTGGTCCCAGACACCCGTAGATACTACCACAAACAAGACCGCCAACACTAAAAAATGGCATGAATTAATTTCGGTGCGGGGTTATATGCAGGCCCGTTACAACCGGCTTTTTGAAACCAATCCACATCTGGGCAGTGAGCAGGGTGATCGCAGTTGGGGGGAGAATGGGGGCATTTTCCTGCGCCGCGCACGGTTGATTTTTTTTGGTCAGATCAGTAAACAGGTATACTTCTATATTCAGCCCGATTTTGTCAGTTCAGCCAGTAATACCAACCTGCAATTTGCCCAATTGCGCGACGCTTATATGGATATTGGTATAGATCCCAAAAATGAATATCGCTTCCGCATCGGGCAGAGTAAGATTCCCTATGGTTTTGAGAATATGCAGTCCAGCCAGAACCGTATCCCACTCGATCGCGCCGATGCTACCAATAGTGCTTTTGTGAATGAGCGCGACCTGGGTGTATTTTTCTACTGGGCACCCGCTGCCAAAAGGGAATTGTTCGCCCGGCTGGTACGCGATGGTTTGAAAGGTTCAGGATATTATGGTTTGTTTGCGCTCGGTGTATTCAATGGCCAGACCGCCAATAAACCGGAACAGAATAACAGCCTGCATACTGTAGTGCGTTTTACCTATCCCATGCAGGTTGGCAAACAAATCATTGAAACCGGTATACAGGCTTATACAGGACAATACGTTGTTACCAGAGACCAAACCAGTACCGGCACCAAACTAAAAGCTTCCCGCAACTATACTGATGAGCGGATTGGTGCCAGTTTTGTGCTGTACCCGCAACCATTTGGCATACAGGCTGAATACAATATCGGCCGTGGCCCCGAATTCAACAAGGCTACCGATTCTATTGAGACCAGTGATTTACAGGGTGGGTATATTACCCTCTCCTGGATGTTCCGGCAGCAAAAGCAGGTCATTATACCTTTTGTACGCGGGCAATACTATAACGGGGGCCGCAAACATGAGCTGGATGCCCGCAGTTATCGTGTACGGGAATTCGAAATTGGAATTGAATGGCAGCCGGTTCGTGAATTTGAACTGGTGGCTACTTATACTTTTTCCAATCGCAGATACGAAGATTTTATCCTGCAGAATAACCTGCAGAAAGGAAGCCTGCTACGGCTACAGGCACAGATTAATTTTTAATGAATGCTACGGAAGCTTGCTGTTCGCCTGAAATACCCTAATAAAATTCTCGCCCAGTATTTTACGGACAGCTTTTTTGGAATAACCTCTTTCCAGGAGCCCCTTGGTAATGAGCGGATAGGCCGCCACATCATCCAGTTGCTGCGGTGCCGAACTGATGCCATCAAAATCTGAACCCAGTCCCACATGATCCACACCAACCAGTTTTACAATATGGTCAATATGGTCCAGTAATAAGGATAAAGGGGGCCGCAGGTTTTTTACTTCTTCCGGATAACGTTCAAACAGGTACTCATCAGCGAAATAAGGCTCCGGATTTATTTTCCGCAAGGAATCCCGCTCCGCTTTATGTGCCTGATTAAATGCACGGCTGCGGGTCATGAAACTGCTGTCGAGAAAGCCGGAATAGAAATTCAGGTGTATCACACCGCCATTCTTTCCAACGGCTTTGATCTGATCGTCTTTCAGGTTGCGGAATACCGGGCATAATGCATGGGCACAACTATGCGATACGATCACGGGTTTGGTAGTGATATTAATCGCATCCCAGAATGTTTGTTCACCCACATGTGATAAATCCACCATCATTCCCAGTTCATTCATTCTTTGTACCACCTGTTTGCCAAAATCATTCAGTCCAGCTTTGGCATTCGGCACTTTATTACCGCTTTCATCCTGTGCAGAACTGGCCCAGGAAGTTGAATTATTCCAGGTTAGGGTCATATATCGTACACCCCTGCCATACAATTGTTCCAGGTAACCCAGGTTGTCTTCAATCATGTGGCCGCCTTCCACGCCCATCATGGTGGCCAGCTTATGTTGCTTAACCGCTTTCTTCAGATCGGCCGGCGTCTTTACAAGCATCATATCGGCCGGATTCCTGGCTACCCAGGCCTGTACCGAATCTATCAGCCGGTTGGCCCGCGCAAAACCCTTACCCATCCCATAAGCACCATCACACCAGATCGAAAAAACCTGCACATCCAGTCCGCCTTTTTTCATGCGCCCCAGATCGGAATGGGTTTTCCCCTGGAGCGATTGTTCAAACAGATATCCATATTCCACCGATTTATTGGGGAAGTCGTTATGCGTATCCACCACAGTTGCTTTCTGATGCAAGCGTTGATAAGCCTGTGCCCGGCTGGCAGTTGTTGCAGCAACGAAAAAGGCAGTTGCCAGTACAGCGCCCCGTATCAATCTAATCGTTTGCGTTGGCCAGGATTTTTCGGATTCCCGACAATACTTGGTTGAATTGTGCATGTGCATTGTTGTTAAGCAGTATGATGGTAATATCTTGATCAAGATAACGGATGATCTGTGTTTTATAGCCCGGATTATCGCCACTATGCTGCACGACTTTACCCTGCGGTGTTTCAGGTTCAATCATCCAGCCAAAACCATAATTGGAATATTGTCCGTTGTTCAGCTTCATCGGCTGATACGCTTCTGTCATGGTAGCTGCTGAAACCAGTTTACCGGCCCGCAGCGCACGATCCCATTTCAGCAGGTCTTTGGCCGTAGCACTGATGCGTCCCGGCCCCTCTCTTTTACCCAGCCAGATGGTGTAATTGGATGAAGGAAATGAATCCGCATGCACGTATACCTTTCGTTCGGGTACATATATATGTCCCAGTGCAAATCGTTTCATGGTTGCCCGCAGTGCCGGGAAACGCAGGTCTGTATCTTTCATCTTCAGCCGGCGGAAAATCCATTTGCGGCACATCTCCGTAAAATCCTGTCCCGATGCTTTTTCGGCAATACTGGCCAGTAAAACATAACCGGTATTGCTGTATTCATAACGATCACCCGGCGCAAAACGTACGGGTGGTGCATACCTGTTCAGGTAAGTAATGATATCATTGTTATCTGCCACTTGTGTTTTATCCCAGTACTGATCCATAATGGCTTGGTAATCGGGTAACCCGCTGGTATGCGTAAGCAGGTGGCGGATGGTAATGCCCCGGTAGGGAATGTTCAGGTAACGCTCAACAGCATCATCGTATTGCAACTTCCCCTGTTCAGCCAGCATCATAATAATCATAGCCGTAAATTGTTTGGATACAGATGCCAGTTCAAAAATATCTGTCTGCTCCAAAGGAATACCCGCCGCAATATTGCGGAAACCCAGGGCCTGTTCATACCGCAGTTTCCCTTTCTCCGTTATCACCAATACACCACTGAAAGCATCATTACTATATACCGACTGGAACAAAGAATCAATACGCTGGTATTTATCGGTGGGTTGACCAAAAGACAGCAATCCCAGTAAGCAAAAAACAAGCAGTATGGAATATCGCATAGTTATGGTTTGTTTCTGATAGCAACACCTGCACGTGTTCCAATATGCACACCATTGTCTACCGTAGTTTGTCCGTTGACCAATACATACCGGAAACCGGTTGAGTACTGGTGGGGTTGTTCATACGTTGACAGGTCACGCACTTCATTTTCATCAAACACAACAATATCGGCAGCATATCCCTCAATCAGTAATCCGCGATTGCTGAGGTGAAACTTACGGGCAGGCAGTGATGTCATGCGGCGAATGGCTTCCTCCAGGGAAATAACTTTTTCCTGCTGCACATATTTATACAATACCCTGGCATTGGTGCCATAACCACGGGGGTGTGGATTGCCCTGCTGGTAAATACGGATACTGGCATCGGATGCAAACATGTTGAAGGGATAGCGCATAATGTTTTTAATGTCTTCATCACCCATACCATGGAATACCATGCTGGCACCACCCTGCTCCATCATTTGAATAATGGTTTCTGCTTCTTCGGCAGCATGGTGTTTTCTGCCTTTGATGAGATTTACCTGCTCAATACTTTTACCATTGAGTGATGTATCGGCCTGGAAATAGGCCACAACGGGATATGAAAAATGTTTGAGTTTGCGAACCTGTAACCTGCGCAGCATATAATCGGTTACCGTTTTACGGATATCCGCTCTGGCCAGTCTCGCTTTGATGGAATCGCGCCCGTCTGCCAATACCCAATCGGGCAAGAGTGTACTGAGCGATGTACTGCTGGCGGTATAAGGATACTGGTCAATGGTAACATCCAGTCCCTCTTCACGGGCTTTGATAATCATGGGGACCGTTTCTTTGCTGCGCCCCCAGTTTTGTTGTCCGCTTAACTTGAAATGCGATATCTCCACCGGTATATTGGCTTCTCTTCCGATCAGTAAAGCTTCTTCAATGGCCTGTACCACACTATCGCCTTCATCACGCATATGGCTGGCATATACGCCCTGGTAACGGGAAGCCACTTTCGCAAGACGCAGGATTTCTTCCGTTTTGGAATAAGTGCCGGGAATATAGATGAGTCCGGTTGACATACCCACAGCACCATTACGCATGGCATTTTCCACAATGGCTTCCATCTGTTGCATTTCGGTTTCATTGGGATCGCGGTTGGCAGAACCCATTACTTTCTTGCGCACATCATTATGACCAATCAGGGCCGCTACATTCACCGAAGTTTTGAGGGAATCGATCATGGCCAGGTAGGCACCGATATCGGGATCGGAAAGACCGCAGTTACCGGTCACTACTGTGGTTACCCCATCATAAATAAAATTGCTGGCCAGGGGATTTTTCTTTTCATCGCCCTCAATATGGGTATGCACATCAATAAAACCGGGCGTAACCAACAGCCCTTTTGCGTCAATGGTCTTAGCTGCCTTCCACCCCGTCAGCCTGCCTATTTTCAGGATTTTGCCATTTTTCACAGCAATATCTCCATAGTACCAGCCATTACCCGTACCATCCAGTATTTTACCGTTCTGTATCAGTATATCGGCTTCCTGGGCCTGTAAGAAACCGGAAAACAAGCAGAGGGCGAAAGAAAATATCCATTTCATGGTCAGCAGATTAGGATCGGAAGATAATGAAATTGACAGGGATTTCCCGCACAAACCCGCAAATTGATGACCGGGAGAAAGCGGTAATTTACCGGAAAACTCGCGCCGAATGCTGTAATTTTGCAGTCCGATAAAAAAATGGATATGCTGGATAAGCTGGATGCCATCAAGGCAAGATTTGAGCAAGTGGGTATCGCCCTCACCAACCCTGAGATCATCAATGATCCCAAACAGTTTGGTGTGTATAGCAAGGAATACCGTTCCCTCGAAAAAATAGTAAAGCCCTACGACACCTACCGTCGGGTGATGAATGATTACCAGTTTGCCAAAGAAAGCCTTCAGGGTAATGATGAAGACATGCGTGAATTGGCGAAAATGGAATTGCCTGCCCTGGAAGAACAAAAAGAAAGCCTCGAAAAAGAACTTACCAAACTGCTGATCCCCAAAGATCCGCAGGACGATAAAAATGCCATCCTGGAAATCCGTGCCGGTACCGGTGGCGATGAAGCCAGTTTATTTGCCGGTGATCTGCTGGGCATGTACCTGCGCTATTGTGCCAAGAAAGGCTGGAAAACCAGCATTGTAAGTGAAAGCGAAGGTACTGTGGGCGGATACAAGGAAGTGGTGGTGGAAGTGAGCGGTGAAGATGTTTACGGTACCCTGAAATTTGAAAGCGGCGTACACCGCGTGCAAAGGGTTCCCAATACTGAAACACAGGGACGCGTACACACATCCGCAGCCACCGTAGCTGTGATGCCCGAAGCCGAAGAAGTGGATTTTGAACTGCGGGAAAGCGATGTTAAAATGGAAACGGCCCGAAGCGGTGGTGCCGGGGGGCAGAACGTTAACAAAGTGGAAACCAAGGTATTCCTCACCCATATTCCCACCGGTGTTACCGTAGTATGCCAGACCGAACGCTCACAGCTGGGCAACCGCGAAAAAGCCATGGTCATGCTCCGTACCAAACTCTATGAAGAACAGGTACGCAAACAGGAAGAGGAAATAGCCCGCCACCGTAAAACCCTGGTAAGTACGGGCGACCGAAGTGCCAAAATACGCACTTATAACTGGCCACAGGGACGCGTAACCGATCACCGCATTGGCCTTACCTCCTATAATCTCGATGCCGTGATCAATGGCGATATCGACGAATTTATTGAAGCCCTGCAAGTTGCAGAGAATGCAGAAAAAATGTTGGTGCAGTAGACGGAATCCTACCGGTATTAACGTATCTTTCTATTGACAAAAGTCATTATATGATACGTTTGCTATTCCTTTCAGCAACTTTTGCAGCATGCGCAACCGCATCTGCGCAGAATCCGGATCCCAAATTGAATGTTTCAACTCCGGGAAACCTGCTCAAAGAAAGCCATGCCAGGCCCTTGCGTATTATGAAAGGGTTTGAAGTAGAAGGTTCACCCTATTATTTCCCCGAGTACAAAAATGGTGCACTCACGCTGAGTAATGGCAAAACCTACAAAGGCCTGCAGGTGAAATTGAATATGATGCTCCAGGAAGTTTTATTCCGTACGCCTGATGGAGAAGAAATGGTGGCATCCAATGAAATCACCCGCGTAGATATGGAAGACAATGGCAATGTTATTATTTTCCTGAGCGGCTTCGCACCGATCGACAAACAGAAATCCAAGACTTTTTATGAAGTGCTGGAAAGCGGGAAACTGATGTTGCTGAAAACAAAACTGATCCAGGTTTCTGATTATACCCCGATCAACAGTAATACCACCACCCGTTCCCTTACCCCGGCCGACCTGTTTTATATCAGTACAGACGGTACCACATTGATCCGTGTTCCCAAATCGGCTCAGGACCTGGCCAACCTGTTGCAACCGCACCAGGCAGCCATCCTGAAACTGATCAACAGCAACGATCTCAAACTCAAAAAAGAAGAAGACCTGAAAAAAATAGTAGCGTATTACAATTCATTAAACCAGTAACACCGGCTTTAACGGTGCCATAAACCGGACACACATGAGAAAGATCCTACTCACCATGAGCATCCTGACGATTGGACTAACAGCAGGGGCACAAACCAGTTTCCTGGGTAATAAACTGGAAACCGACAAATTCATGATTGATGCCAATGGTCGTTTAATGAAACCCAACCGGAATTTTGATGAAGAGGGCTCTCCTTACAATACAAAGGAGTTCATGGAAGGAACCGTTACCCTTGGCAATGGCAATACCTACAAAGGGCTTAGTGTACGGATCAATTTTCTCAGTAATGAAGTGGAATTCATAGATAATACGGGTAATGAAATGGTTATAGCTTTACCGGTGAAAGAAGTACAGGTTAAAACACCCGATGGTACCAAAGTGTACCGGGCCGGGTTTAGTCCGGTTGAAGGCCGCGAAATCACTGCTTTCTATGAAGTACTTGATTCCGGATCCGCTTTGCTGCTGAAATATGCAGAAGTAAAATTCAGTGAGCGGCAGCCCTATCCCAATGCCCGTTTCGTACGTACCTACCGCGATCGCACCCTGTATTATATGTCAACCGACGGAAAATCGGTTAAACGCATGCCCAAAGACGCAGCAGAAATACCGGCATTACTGGGCGGGCAACAAAAGGAAATGATGGGTTTTATCCAGAAAGAATCCATCAAACTGAAAAGGGAAGACGACATGATTAAACTCTTCCGCCATTACAATGCACTCGCCAAAGGCTGATCAGTTATTGCGCGCCTGTTTCTCGGTTTCCTGTATGCGGCATTCCCATGCCCAGGCTGTGCGCATCATTGCATGCAGATCGTATTGTATAGACCATCCAAGTGTTTGTAAGGCTTTTTCATTATTGGCATAAATGGCAACAATATCGCAATCCCGACGCGGACCAATCGTATAATTGAGTGATACACCACTCACCGCTTCAAAACTGTGAATGGCTTCCAGCACGGTGATACCATTACCGGTTCCCAGGTTAAACACTTCTGTGGGTGTTTGCTGCTTACCGCTGGCCAGGTATTGCAAAGCCAGTGTATGCGCACGGGCAATATCACAAACATGAATATAATCGCGGATACAGCTGCCATCGCGGGTGGGATAATCGTTCCCATACACCATCATCATAGGCAGTTTTCCTGCAGCCGTTTGCGTAATGGCAGGCACCAGGTTCTGTGGTTTCCCCAACGGCATTTCACCGATTAAAGCAGAAGGATGGGCTCCAACCGGATTAAAATAACGAAGCAATACTGCTTTTACGTCACTGGAATCGGCCAGGTTGCGTACAATCTCTTCTCCCATTTGTTTGGTAGCTCCATAGGGTGAAGCTGCAGGTTGTATGGGCGTGGTTTCTGTAACAGGAATATGATCGGGATTGCCATAAACGGTGCAGGAGGAAGAGAATACGATATGTGGTATACCAAACTCCTTCACACATTTCAACAGGCTGATCAGTGATAATAAATTGTTCTCGTAATACAGCAAGGGATTTCCCACCGATTCTCCTACGGCTTTATAGGCTGCAAAATGTATCACGCCGCTGATATCGGGATGCTCCTGGAAAACCGCCAGGGTTTCATCAAAATTCTTGAGGTCAACTTTGTAATTCTTGACTTTTTTGCCGGTAATCATTTCCACTCCGGTCAAAGCAGATAAGGAAGACCGGGAAAGATCATCAATAGAAATTACATCATACCCATGTTCAATTAAATCCACTAAAGTATGGGAGCCAATATAACCACAACCGCCGGTTACCAGAATCTTAGCCATAAATTACGCCTGATTAGGCCGGCAAAATACTGAACTTGGGGAAGACTACACAAAGAGTTTCACGATATAGTAGAACACTGCAGCCATACCAGCCGATACCGGAATGGTAAGGATCCAGGCCCAGAGCAGGTTAACAGTTACACCCCAGCGAACCGCACTCAAACGTTTGGTTGCACCCACCCCAATGATGGAACCGGTAATGGTATGGGTGGTACTAACCGGTATACCCAGTTTTTCCGTCAGGAATAACGTAATAGCACCTGCCGTTTCAGCACTCACCCCTTCCAGTGGTGTTACTTTGGTAATACGGGTACCCATGGTTTTTACAATTTTCCAGCCACCACTCATGGTACCCAGGCCAATGGCCAGGAAACTACAGAAAGGAACCCAACTGTAATGGGCCACAAACTCGTTGAAGGAAAGCTCAATACCCCGGGTATGATCGTAATAAATGATCGCTGCACCGATAATACCCATTACTTTCTGCGCATCATTACCTCCATGTCCCAGACTGAAGGCAGCAGAAGATACCAGCTGCAAGCGCTTGAACCAGGTCTCGGCCCGGTACGGATTGGCTCTTTTACAGAGATGCACAATGAGAATGGTAATGAAGAAAGCAATGAACATCCCGATCAAGGGCGCCATAAAAATGAAGAGAAACGTAGGTATCACTTTGGCATAGTTCACCACATGCAGGCCGTTTTCACTGAAGCCGCCGGCATGAGCTATTGCTGCACCCATAAAACCACCCAGCAGGGTATGTGAAGAGCTGGAAGGAATTCCAAACCACCAGGTGATCAGGTTCCAGGTAATAGCTGCCAGTAGGCCGGCAAAAATCACTTCCAGGGTAATAAAATGCTCATTAACTGATTTGGCAATGGTATTACCAATCTTGAATTCACCAATCAGGTATTTGGAAATAAAGAATGCCGCGAAATTGAACACCGCTGCCCAGAGTACTGCCTGAAAAGGGGTTAATACCTTGGTGGAAACAATGGTGGCTATAGAATTGGCAGCATCATGAAAACCATTGATATAGTCAAAGATGAAAGCCAGGATAATGATAATGACCAGGAGTGTGAACATAAACTGGGGTTTATTCTCAGAATCAGTGCCGGGATGTTTGAGCCATCCGCTGCTTATGCGTATTTGATGATGATCGACTCAATAACATTGGCGGCATCCTCACATTTATCCGTGGCAATTTCCATTACCTGATAAATCTCCCGCTTCTTGATCACTTCTTTAAAATCGTTCTCCTGCTGGAATAACATCTCAATACTCAGATCAAATACATCATCGGCCTGGTTCTCAATGCTGTTTACCTTTACCATGGCTTCCGTCATTTCACGCAGGTTTTTCATATTACGCAAACCCAGTACAGCTTTTTTAATCTCAACCGTCCCCTGCAGGATCAGGTCAGCCATTTTCTGAATGCCCCGGTCATTGGGATTAACACTGTAAAAATTGATCTTTTTGGAAGAAGCAAAAATGTAATCTGCGATATCATCAAGCGCCGTAGCGAGGTAGTGTATGTCTTCCCGGTCAAAAGGGGTGATGAAATTGCGACCGAGCTCGGTAAAAATGCGGTGGGTATTATCGTCGTTCTTGTGTTCCAGGTCTTCAATCTGGGCCAGGATGCCCGCCCGTTTGTTACTGTCCGGCTCACTTACCATCTCTTTGAGTTTCAGACCCATTTCATGAACCTTCTCAGCCACATCCTCAAAGAGTTCATAAAACACTTTGTTTTTTGGCATGAACAAACGACCGATTGTATTGATACCCATAGGTAAAATTTTACGCAAAAGTACTGTACAGGTTCCTAAATGACCAGTCCTTTTGATAATTAACGATTAGATAATATTGGATTTTTCCGGGATTTTGTATAAGCATTCCTTCCATAGGTAACGGTTTGTTAGCCTTTCGGTTACATTCCATTAACACGGTACACCGATTTTCGCGCATAGTTTTATACAAGCAACGGAAGTAGATTTTCTCATGTGGAACCCCGATTTCTATCGGGGTTTTTTAATTAATCCTTCCGGGCACTCAGGGTAAAACCAATGGTAGTACCTACATCCACCTTACTCCGTACATGCATGGCCTGCCCATGTGCTTCAATAATATGCTTACAAATGGCCAATCCCAGACCCGTACCGCCAATATCACGACTACGGCCCCGATCGGTACGGTAAAATCGTTCAAATATGCGCGGCAGGTGCTCTTCCGCAATACCAATCCCATCGTCGCTGAATTCCACCAATACCCGCTCTTCTTCAGGCTTATAAATACTGGCTACAATAGCCCCATCCTGTTTGCCATATTTGGTGGCATTCTCTACCAGGTTGGTAACCACCTGTCTTATTTTTTCCTTATCCGCAAATACCATAATCGGATACTCACAACCTTTTTTGATACTGGTTTTGATATTTCGCTTCGCCGTTTTGATCGATAAAGCATCATATACTTCCCTGATCAGGTCCTGGATCACAAAATTCTGCTTATACAAAGGCTGCTCACCGCTTTCCAGCCGGGAAATATCATCCAGATCCTTCACCAGGTTCACCATGCGTTCCACATTGCGTGAGGCATTTTCCAGAAATTTTTTGCTCAGCTCGGGCGACTCCAGCGCCCCCTCCAGCAATGAATCTACATAACCCTGGATCGCAAAAATGGGTGTCTTGAACTCATGCGCCAGGTTTTGCAGGAACTCCTTGCGGTATATTTCATTGCTGCGCAACAACTCAATCTCAGCACTTTTCTGCTCCGCCCATTTCTCTACATCTTCGCGTACTTCATCAATCCCCTTTTGCGGCAGGATATACTTATAATAAGTCTCTTCCCGCTTCGATGCTTTGGTCTGGTAAATGAATTTATAAATGAGCTTGATCTTGCGATAAATAAAAGACTCCAGTACAAACCTGATCAGCAAATAACTGCCACCAAAAGTCAGTGCCAGTGCCACCAATGCAATCACCCAATCCGGACGAATGATCCAGATACCAATAGAAATGGGCACCGACAAAATCAGGGCCGTGAATGCCGATAATTGCTTGGGAGATAAATTCTTGGTCTTAAACATCCTGACTAAGATAGGAAGAACTATCTATCAAGAGACAGTTTACAAAACTGCGTCACCCGCAGGATTGCTTTTGTTCGGGGAACAGCTTAATAAGAGGTATCAGATATCAAACTTATAGCCCACGCCTTTTACCGTGGTAATACAATCCACTCCCAGTTTCTGACGCACTTTGCGGATATGTACGTCGATGGTTCTGTCGCCCACAATCACATCATTACCCCAGATCTGGGAAAGTATTTCATTGCGCAGGAATACACGACCCGGACGCGAAGCCAGTAAATAAAGCAGTTCGAATTCTTTTTTGGCCAGCACGATTTCCTGTCCGTCTATCGATACCATAAACTTCACCGGATCGATCTGGATATTGCCCAGTTTAAGCGTTTTACCGGTTTCATTGTTGTTTACCCGGCGGAATAATGCATGAACCCTGCTCACAAGCACTTTCGGGCTGATGGGTTTATTGACATAATCATCGGCACCGGTTTCCAGCCCCTTGATCTGTGAGGCTTCATCACTCATGGCCGTCAGGAAAATGATCAGTGTATCCTGGAACATGGGTTGCGAACGGAGTATCTCGCATACTTCCACCCCGGTCTTACGGGGCATCATGATATCCAGGATAATCAGGTCGGGATGCAGCTGTTTGGCCCGCTCAATCGCCTCATTGCCATCTTTCGCCGTATATACCTCAAAGCCTTCCCTGCTGAGATTATAGCTGATGATTTCCAGGATATCCGGTTCGTCGTCTGCAATGAGTATCTTCTTGGGCTTCCCTTCCATGTTAACCTAATGTTTACACAAAATTAATTTTTATCGATGGCAAATGCCGGATTTACGACTATTATGTTATTGTTAACTACATAAGTTACGAAATAACTGTCTATTGACGGGAAAATCGTTTTTAGCTGCCATAACAGACGGGAAAATAAACCCAATGCCTTCAATCCCCGGCTTTGGCAGTATTTTTGCACCGGAATGATGAACATGAAGCAACTCTACACAACGATAGCAGGTTTTTTGTGCCTGACCCTGATTAATGCCCAGCAGGAATTGCCCATGCCGGTCATACCGGCCATGCGCGAACTGCATCATGAATACATACTCAGTTCCCTGCGCAATATTGCCCGGCTGGAGAATCCGCGCGACAGCCTCTTCCCCATCACCCGCGATGCGGCCCTAAACCGTTCCATCAACCAATCCATCCGCATACGGGTAAACAATATGCGTGCAGTGGTGGAATCCAGTACAGAACTGGATGACAATGCCAAATACCGCTGGCTCCGGGGGATCAATGATATGCTTACCAGCTTTCAATCGGCCTGGCAGGCCCGTATCATTCCCAACGTGATGCTGCCCGTACTGGTCAAAGCCTATGGAGAAGCCATGCAACTGCAAATGAAAAAGCAGTCTATCGAGCCCATCATCGCAGCTAATGAACTGGAAATTGGAAATATACTGATCGATAATTTCTGTCTGAAAGAAAATACCGGTATCGCCGCTGCACGCGATATACTGGTACTCAAAACCTGCCAGCGCGACCCCGAAAACATACTGAAGATACTCAGCCGTTTTCCCAATAATAAATACGCCGACAGCCTGATTATCAGGGCGGCATTCCGCAACCAGGAAGAACTGTATAATTACGCCGCTGCACCCAATGCACTGGGTCAGAAAATCCAGTCGGTGAATCATCCGCTGGTTAAACTGATTGGTAAGCTGGCATTGATGAAAACGGGGCGGATGTATTTCCCCTTCCTCGATGATCTTTATACCGGAAAAATCACCCTCGACCAGATTACACCACTGGTTGCCAACGAGAGCTCCGATGCGTATTACAAACTATTGGTGAAAACACGCATCGGGTATGCCGACCGGATACACCACAACGATACCCCCATGGCGGTAAGCGCCCTGACCGGTAAACTGCGCGGCAAAGCCATTGAGTTATACATCAATGAAATCAACGCCCTGCATGATGAGAACAACCTGAATATCCGTTTCCGCAAACTGGATTCGCTGAATGCACAGGAGCTCTACTACCTGGCTGTATTGGGAGAAGAAGAAATTTACACCTCCAGTTTCGTATCCGGTGTTTATCCCCGCATTTTCGCCCGCATGAAAAAAGCAGACGGCGAACAACTGCTGGCTTCAGTTAATAACGACTTCTATAAGAAATTCATCAAAATGTCGGCGGCCTATAATACGCTCGATGATTTTCTGCGCAAAATGCCACCGGCATCCGCAGAAAAGCTCATGCGTAATTTTGTGAACGACCTCGACCGTACCAGCAACCTGGAAGATGCAGTGGATGTGGCCGATTCATATGCCAGTATCTACAACAAGCAGATCCGTAACCTGATCCTCACACAGGTACAGAAAAACCTCGACCAGAGCCGGCAGCAGCAGCGTAAACGCGGACAGATCATCTATCGCCTGTTGAATGTAATATTCCAGTCAATGGATTCCAGCAACCGCATTGATGTTTCTGCCCAGCTGGGTATTGATCCCATTTATTTCATGCCCGACAGTTTGCTGAGGGATGAAAAGGGCCGGGTGATTATTCAGCAGTTTTTTTATGGCGATAAAGATGGTGGCGTGGTGTTTAATGCCTTCCTCAACAAATTCAGGAACAATAACTGGCGTATTGTACAAAAACCCAATTGGGTAGAAGTGAGTTCAGTGAAAGGTGCGCCGATAACCATTTATGCCAATAAACCACTGGATGAAACCCTGGACCTGGATGCCCTGGCACAGGACAGCCTGAATACTTATCTCGAAGAAAACAACCTCAAACCAACCGTGGTAATTCACCGCGGGCATAGTTATTATCTCCAGCAAACCATTGATCAGCTGGCACCCAGCGCCAAAGTCATTCTACTGGGAAGCTGCGGCGGATACCAGAAACTGAATTCGGTTATGAGCATCTGCCCGGCCGCCCATATCATTTCCTCCAAACAGGTGGGTACGGGTATTATTAACCAGGGACTGGTAGATGCCATCAGTGAAAGGCTGCGGCAGAAAAAAGACCTGAACTGGCCTACCCTCTGGGGCAGTCTGGAAGCCCGTTTCAATGGCAGTGCCAAAGAAAAATTTGATGATTATGTGCCACCGCATAAAAACCTGGGTGCCATTTTCATCATGGCTTATAACAAAGCCATTGCAGGTTCCTGATCAGAAAAAAGGGTTATTCCGCTTTTCATAACCGATGGTAGTGGCTGGCCCGTGCCCGGGATAAACCACCACTTCATCGGGCAAGGTGAACAGTTTTTCCCGGATGCTGCTCAGCAGGGTGGCATGGTCGCCCCCCGGCAAATCGGTCCGGCCAATACTATCGCGGAATAATACATCCCCACCAATGATAAAACCCTGGGCCTTGCAATAAAAACAGATGCTGCCGGGTGAATGACCCGGTGCTTCAATCAGTTCCAGGGCATCATTTCCCAATAAAACCGTATCTCCTTCCCGGAGAAAGTGCAGGGGGCCTGTATAGTTTTCGAAAGGAAGTCCCCAGCGGGCTCCCGACTCGGGCGCGCGTTCCAGCAAAAGCTCCTCCTTCGGGTGCAGCCACAGCTCCAGTCCGTAGGTCTGATGAACCCAGTGATTCCCGAAAACATGATCGAGATGGCAATGGGTATTGAGCAACTGCACCGGCTCCAACTGCGTATCCTGGAAAAACATTTTTAACGTTTCCTGTTCAACGGGGAAGTAACATCCGGGATCAATTATAATAGCTTTGTTCTGTTCAGTGTACAGTACATAGGTGTTTTCCTGGATGGGACTGAAAGTAAAGGCCTTTACCTGTAGCATAAATATTGTGGGGTTTACGGGCTAAATGACTAATTTTAAAATAATAAAGTTCGGATATGCAACTGAATCGAATTACGAAAGGATTGGTTTTGGGACTTTT
Organism: Chitinophagaceae bacterium; assembly: GCA_009996675.1. Lineage (GTDB taxonomy): Bacteria > Bacteroidota > Bacteroidia > Chitinophagales > Chitinophagaceae > Sediminibacterium. The sequence continues at coordinate 68,858 of JAACZQ010000001.1, read as the reverse complement.
TCTCTGGCCAGCCCTCTCCGGAGCACAGGTGAATTCGGTGGAATATGGGAAAAACCGCGTTCAGTACAAAAAATTTGTGTGGAAGTTTTACCAGTCCCCCAACTTCAATACCTATACCTCTCAGGGCGGTGTGGAACTGGGTAAATTTGTAGCCCAGGTGGCCGAAGAAGAACTGCGGTCGATCGAAAATTTTGTCGAATATTCCCTCCAGCGCCGCGCCAATATCGTGGTGTACAATAGTTACAACGACTATAAAAGCAGCAATATTGGTATTGGCAGCGACTGGCAGAATGCCGGCGGTGTAACCAAACTGGTGAACAATAAACTGGTGGTGTATTTCGATGGTAACCACGCCAACCTGAAAAAGCAAATCCGGGAAGGTATCGCGAAAGTACTGACCGACAACCTGCTCTTTGGCGACGATATTGGTGAGTTTGCCAGTAACCAGGCCCTGCTGGATCTGCCCAAATGGCTGGTTGATGGTTATATATCCTATGCTGCCGAACCCTGGAGTACGGCCAAAGACGACGAACTGAAAAGCGCCATACTTGGCGGACGATACAACTCATTCTACCAGTTTGCATTCGAAAAACCCGTACTGGCGGGTCATGCTTTCTGGAACTATATCGGCGAACGCTACCGGAAAGAGAATATCACTTACCTGCTCTACCTCGCCCGTATTTATAAAAACCTGAATAATGCCTGTCAGCGTGTCTGCAAGAAAAAATTCAAAGATGTGCTGTCCGATTTCATGCTCTTTCAGCAGGATCGTTATGCCAAAGATCTTCGTCAGCGTCGCAATGCCCCCAAAGGCCAGCTGAATGTTTCGGAAGATGTATCCAAAAAAGATTTCTTCCGTTTCCAGGCCAACCCCAATCCACGCAGCAGCAATTATGCCGTAGTTGAATTTAACCGTGGTATTTACAGTGTAAAGCTGATGGAGAATTTCTACGATGCCCGTGTATTACTCAAGAGCGGTGTGCGCACCAACCAAACCGATGTGAACCCCAATTACCCCCTGCTGGCCTGGGATGGTAAGGGAACCCGTCTGCTGGTGATCTATTCTGAAGAAGGCAAAATTAAAATGTTTGTATACGATGTCATTGCCCGCATCAAACGTTACAAGCAGGAAATAGAGGGGCTGGATCAGATACTGGATGCCACATTCATGCTGGATGCCAATTCCGTCATTTTCAGCGCAGTGAAAAACGGACATACCGATATCTTTACCTATAAGATTGAACAGAATAAAACGGAGCAGATTACCAATGATATCTATGATGACCTGAACCCTACGTTTGTATCATTCCCCAACCGTTCAGGAATCATCTTTGCTTCCAACAGGCCCGGCCCCAATGCAGCTGGTGGCGATACCGTATTACCCAGCAATTACCGCTATAATATTTTCATGGTGGATATCCTGAATACCAGTAAGCAAAAGCAATTAACGCAGCTTACCAATCTGAAATTCGGTAATGCCGGTTATCCCATGCAGTACAATACCAATCACTTCACATTTGTATCTGATGAAAATGGTATTGGTAACCGTTGGGCAGGCTTTTTCTCCACCCAGCGAAACGGACTGGATACTTTATACTATATCGGCGATGAATTATTACGCAATCCTTCAACCAAAGAATTCGACTCTACTTTACGGGCCTGGCAGAAAGATGAACCGGACAGCGTAAGTTATTTCCAGGTATACAAAGATTCTACTTATACTTTCCCCATAACCAACTATCAGAGCTCCCTGATTGAGACGAGAATTGCAGGCGATAATGGTCAGGTGAGTGAAGTGCGCAGGGAAGGCGACTTTAAGTTCCTGTATAAACTGAAAGTAGATGAGCAGGCGTTGAACAAACGCAATGTGAACGCAAGACCTACCGAATTCATGAAAAGGCAGATGGATGAAAAAAGAGCATCCGACGGCAAAGCCATTATCTACAACAATGGCCTCGCGGTAAAAGATTCATCGGTTAGAAATACCAATAAGGATTTCTTCCAGAACGAATTTGCCGATGAGAAAACCGATACAACTGCCCGCCGTTTCCAGCAAGATCCTGTTGTGGTAAAAACCTCTGTACTCAGCCGTTCCCGGTTATTCGATTACAGGCTCAAGTTCAGCAGCGATTATGTGCTTAGCGGGTTTACCAATAACGTACTCATCAACCGTTACCAGCCCTATGGTGGTGGCGCCGGACCCATTCAGTTGAATAATGGTAACGATTTCAACTTCACATTTAAAGTGGGAGTGAGTGATTTGTTTGAAGACCAGAAATTTGTTGGAGGTTTCCGCTTCGGTACCAACCTCAGTGATAAAGATGTATTCTTTACCTACCAGAATCTGCGTCGCAGACTGGATTGGGGCATGACTTATTACAGAAGTAATGTCACCAATTTCTACAATACGGTGTTCAACAGTATGCTGATCACCAACCTCTACCAGGCCAATGTTACTTATCCCTTCAATGAAGTAAAAAGTTTGCGCGCTACAGTGGGTATGCGGGTAGACCGCGGTATCCTTCGTCCCTACGACAATAGTTCGGGCTTACCCGATCCCGGTGCATTGGGCTACAAGGATACCCTCAGCCGCTACATCGTATCCAGGATAGAGTATGTACACGACAATACCATTAATCCTACCCAGAACATCTGGAATGGCCTCCGCTACAAAGTATACCTCGATGTAAATATGCCTACATTCAAAACATCGTTATACAATGGCAAAGCCACTTTCAACCTGGGCTTTGATGCACGTTACTATTATAAAATTTACCGCAACTTTATCTGGGCTGGTCGCGCAGCCGCTGATTTCTCCTGGGGTGGTCAGAAACTGATCTACTACCTGGGTGGTGTGGATGGCTGGATCGGACCCAAGTTCAACAGTCAGAATACCCCGGCACCCGATCAGTCTTATGCCTTCCAGTCACTGGCTGTGAATATGCGCGGCTACCGTCAGAATATTGCCAACGGTAATAACGCTTTTGTGATCAACAGTGAATTCCGTTTCCCGGTATTCTCTACACTGTTGAACAGACCAATCAATAACGCCTTCCTCCGCAACTTCCAACTCATCCAGTTCATTGACCTGGGTACTGCCTGGAATGGCAAATACAATGGCATCAAGCGTCCGGGTGATGTGATCAGTTCCCCCAACACGCCCGTGGTTGTTCGTATTGATGCAGGTGGACTGGGACCATTTGCCGGCGGATATGGATTCGGCGTACGCAGTACCCTGCTGGGCTATTTCATGAAACTCGATGCAGGCTGGCCCATGAAAGGAGTATTCAAAGGAAACCCTGTCTGGTATTTCTCCCTGGGATTTGATTTTTAATTAGTGAGTAATGAGTAATGAGTAATGAATAGTCAGTAGTGAATAGATAGTTTCATTCAGTGATAAAACAAAAGGGGCCTTTCGGCCCCTTTTGTTTTATACTCACTACTGACTACTGACTACTCACTTCTTATAATACCTGCACAAATACGCCAGCCCGCATTCGTTGCATTTAGGACTTCTCGCCAGGCAGGTGTAACGGCCATGTAAAATCAGCCAGTGGTGTGCTTTATGTACAAGTGCTTCGGGTATATATTTAATCAATTCTTTTTCAACAGCCAGTGGCGTAGAAGCTTTATCACTCACCAGACCCAGCCTTTTGCTTACCCGGAATACATGCGTATCCACAGCCATATTGGGTTGCTGATCGATGACGCTGGTAATGACATTGGCTGTTTTCCTGCCCACACCTGGTAACTGAACCAGTTCCGCAACCGTCATGGGCACTTCACCGTGAAAACGTTCCAGCAGCATCTGGGCCATGCCAATCAGGTGTTTGGTTTTATTGTTTGGGTAAGAGATACTGCGGATCAGGGGAAAGAGTTCATCAAAGCTTGCCGCAGCCATAGATTCCGGATCCGGAAAACGGGCGAAAATGGCAGGGGTGGTCAAATTCACACGCTTGTCGGTACATTGTGCCGACAAGATAACCGCTACCAGTAATTGAAAGGGATTGTCGTAAATGAGTTCCGTTTCTGCTTCTGGAATATTGGCCTGAAAAAAATCAATAACAGCCTGGTAACGTTCTTTCTTGGTCATACTGTGCCTAAAATTAGCACAACAAACCGATCGGTTGAAATTTATGCGCTCCCCGGTTTACCAGATGTGGATGCATATTTTAATATAGCTTTCAATGATGCTTTAGATGGACTGCGCAACTTGAGTTTATTCAGTTGCTGCAGGGTTCTTTGCAGTCTGTTGAGATTTTCGCTTAATTCAATATCACCCCCTTGCAGCGCTTCGTCAACAGCATTTTTCAGTGCGGGCGAACATTCCTGGTACAGGTACAATATCAAATCCTCTTCCTTGAATTTTTTCATACATCTGATGGGTCTAGGAGGATACGGTATCCTATAAAACGGGACACCATGCGGGAATATTGCAGACCCCGACGGGCAGAAACAGTAATTTACTGATTACAATAAAAAGCAAGCTGAAAAAGGAGGATAACTGATTGGTAGTCAGTAATAAAAACTTTTACCGGGATCTGGGGGCCGTAGAATCTTCAATAATATAAATATCCTCACCATCCCGCTTCATGAGATAGCGTTCCCGGGCAAATTTTTCGAGGGTAGCGGGATTGTTCTGCAGGTCGTGTAATTCCTGCTGTGTTTTATTGATTTCATCCAGGTAATACTGCTTCTTGGCCTCCAGTTTATGCAATTCAGCCATACGCTCCCTTTGCTGGAAAAAATCACGCTGATCAAAAAAAAGCATCCATACCACAAAAAAACCGCCGGCAAGCAAGTATTTATTGGTGATGATGGAAGTCATTCTTTTCATACGGCTATAAAAATAAACTGCCGGAAGCAGTAATAAAAACAGAACTATTCAACAAGTGTGAAAAACCGGGCACCGTTGGTAACGGTACCCGGTTTTGCTTATTTATTTTTTACCAAACTTCAGTTTGCCTTTGGGATAGATACCGGTACTGCCCAGTTCTTCCTCAATACGCAGCAACTGGTTATACTTGGCCATACGATCGGTACGGGAAGCAGAACCTGTTTTAATCTGTCCGCAGTTTAAGGCCACAGCCAGGTCGGCAATGGTAGTATCTTCGGTTTCACCGCTTCTGTGGCTCATAATAGTGTTATAGCCATTATGTTGTGCCAGGGTTACCGCATTGATGGTTTCCGTAATCGTACCAATCTGGTTTACTTTCACCAGCAATCCGTTCGCAATACCTTTGTCAACACCGGTTTGCAAACGGGTAACATTGGTTACAAAGAGGTCATCTCCCACCAGCTGGCATTTGCTGCCGATGGCCTGTGTAAGGGACTTCCATCCGTTCCAGTCATCTTCAGCCATACCATCTTCAATGGAAACAATGGGGTATTGTTTCACCCATTTCTCCCAGTATTTCACCAGTTCATCACTGCTCATGGTTTTACCGCTGCTCTTGTGGAATACGTATTTTTTCTTTTTGGCATCCCACAATTCACTATTGGCTGCATCCATGGCAATCACCACCTGTGAGCCGGCTTTATAACCTGCGGCCTGAATAGATTCCAGTACGGTTTCAATCGCTTCCTCATTGCTTTGAATATTCGGCGCAAAACCTCCTTCATCGCCCACATTGGTGCTGTATCCCTTTTTCTTCAATACATTTTTCAGGGTATGGAAAATTTCAACACCCCAACGCAAACCATCACTGAAGCTGGAAGCGCCTACGGGCATGATCATGAATTCCTGGAAATCAATTTTATTATCGGCATGTGCACCACCATTCAGGATATTCATCATGGGAATGGGTAGCGTTTTGGCATTGGTACCGCCAATATAACGATACAGCGGCAGGTCGGCTTCCGCTGCAGCTGCTTTGGCAACAGCCATACTCACAGCCAGCAAGGCATTGGCGCCCAGCTTACCCTTATTGGAAGTACCATCCAGTGCAATCATTGCCTCATCAATTGCTGCCTGCTGGCTAACATCAAAACCAACAATCGCTTCTGCTATGATATCATTTACATTTTTAACCGCTTTGAGTACCCCTTTCCCTACATACTTCTTTTTATCATTATCACGCAACTCAACAGCTTCGTGAATACCAGTACTGGCACCACTCGGAACAGCAGCACGGCCCATGGCACCTTCATCGGTTAATACATCCACTTCAACGGTTGGATTACCACGACTGTCCAGGATCTGACGGGCGTGTACTTCAATAATGTAACTCATGATTGTTTACGGTTTTGTAATATGACTAAAGCTGATTTGACGGGCTACCAGAACCCGTTGCAATTTACGCAAATAGTTATTACGAGCGGAATAGCCCGCCGGGGAATTGACCTGGAGTTAACAAGCGTTAGCATCTGTTCAGCCAACCGTTGTCAGGGAACGGAATATCTGTTCCAGGCTGTTTTTTTCCGATTGAAGGGATATGATCTGAAGATTATACGCCACAGCCAGGTTCAGCAGATGCTTACGAACCAGTTCCGGATTTGAGGTATGCAACCGGAAACCGGTTTCATTTACCCGATCGATCTGGAATACGGTTTGCAAACGCTCCAGTACATCCAGTTCCACGGCTTCATTAAATTGAACATGCAGGATATGATTACCGTTTTGATCCTGTTGCAGGTTAACCAGGCGGTCATTTGCAACAATATTCCCTTTATTAATAACCAGTACCCGGTCGCAAATGGCTTCCACTTCCTGGAGGATATGCGAGGAAAAAAGAACTGTTTTATGGGCACCCTGTAACCGGATAACATGGCGGATCTCCACAATCTGGTTGGGATCCAGTCCGCTGGTAGGTTCATCCAGGATCAATACCTCAGGATCGTGTATGAGCGCCGCAGCCAGCCCCACACGTTGTTTATACCCTTTGGATAACTGCCCCGTTTTCTTATGCGCTTCCGGGCCCAGTCCGGTTAATTCCAATACCCGGCCAATGGCTTTTGCAGGTTCTTCTATGCCATGTACACCGGCAATAAAACCCAGGTATTCCTTAACATACATATCGTAGTAAAGCGGATTGGCTTCCGGCAAATACCCGATCTTTCTTTTGGCCGCCAGAGGCTCTTTGCTGATGTCAATGCCACATACCTGTACCGATCCGCTGTCAGCAGCCAGGTAACCGGTAATAATCTTCATCGTGGTACTTTTCCCCGCACCATTGGGTCCCAGAAAACCAACCACATCCCCGGCTGAAGCCTGAAATGAAATATGATTAACAGCCGTTTGGGTCCCGTATTGTTTAACCAGTCCGGTCACTTGAATTGACATGCCGTAAAGGTATCAATTACTGGTATTACAGGCTTTAATAAATTCCTAATAATTGTCCCGGATCATTCCCAACTTCCATCGCCTGCCCACACCCAGATACACAGAACCAATATCTCACCCTTCAGACCCGCGCCAACAACAAACTTTCACTAAGGCGATGTATATGGATTATGTTATGAGAACCGGGCATTAAACCAGCGCATCTGCCTGCAGAAAAAAGATGTGAAAAAAAGTACAGCGAAAAAAAACAAACCAAGGAAAACGAAAAAGCAAGCCAGTTTAGTCTTCGTTATATTCCTCTTTCCAGGCGTAATAACCAAACAATACCATACCCGCTGCAATCGGTAAAAATACTCCTACAAATATGCCCCACTGAATCCAGGTATCCCATACAGGTTTGGCACTGATTTCCTGCCAGGCAATCCGTATCAGCAAATAAGCCGAAACCGGTCCCAATGCCATCCAAACAAGTCCCAATAGCTTTTTAATCTGATTCATCTGTTTATATTAATGGGTTATGCATGCTTGCGGATTCGGTTATCCAGGTAAAAAGCGCCGATCACCGCACAAAGACCGGCTACAACCATCGGATACATCAGCCCCACCAGTTTATCAGCGGTATAAATAGTGGTCAGCAAAGTGGCAATAAAAGGCGTCAGCCCCCCAAATACGCCATTCCCGATATGATACGGTAATGACATGGAAGTATAACGTATCCGCGTGGGGAATAACTCTACCAGGAAAGCGGCAATAGGACCATACACCATGGTCACATAAAGAATCATCACCCATACCATCGCAATCAATTTCCAATAAGTGGCCGAAGGCACTTGTTTCGACAATTTAATATCGGGCTTCAGGGTCTGTTGCATACCACCTGCATATACCGTATCCTGTGTAACCGTGGTTTGTATGATCCCATTACCAAAATGGGCAATTGTTTTTTGAATGCGGAAGCTGTCACCCGTACTGCCCAGAGCCGTTGTTTTTACGGTATACGCTGTCTTTATACTGCCCGATTCGGCTGTATCAGTCAGCCGCAGCATCGTGCCGAATAATGGCTTGTAAGTAACCACCGCCAACAACATACCTACCAGCATAATCCATTTGCGTCCGATCCGGTCGCTCCAGCCGCCAAACACAATAAAAAATGGGGTACCCAATAAAATGGCCCAGATTAAAATGGTGCGGGACTGATCAAAATCCAGCTTACAGACATTTTCCAGAAACGACTGCGCATAAAACTGTCCCGTATACCAAACCACGCCCTGCCCCATGGTAGCACCAAACAGGGCCAGCAAAACCATTTTAAGATTGGCGCGGTGTCCGAAACTTTCTTTCAACGGATTGGTGGCCGTTTTACCCGACTGCTTCAACTCGGTGAATAAGGGCGATTCCTGCATGCGCAGGCGGATATAAATAGAAACAATTACCAGCAGTATGGAAACGAGGAAAGGAATACGCCAGCCCCAGCTATTGAATTTGGCAATGGATAAAGCCCGGTCGGCATCCAGACTGTGCCTGGTAATAAGTATCACACCCAGTGAAACAAATAAACCCAGTGTTGCGGTTGTTTGTATCCAGGAAGTATAGTATCCGCGTTTACCCGGAGGCGCGTGTTCCGCCACATAGGTAGCTGCACCACCATACTCTCCCCCCAGTGCCAGCCCCTGTAATAACCTTAACAGTAAAACAATAATGGGTGCGGCAAATCCAATACTTTCATAAGAAGGAACCAGACCAATGGCAAAAGTAGAACCGCCCATGAGTACCAGCGTTAGGAGGAATGTGTATTTTCTGCCAACAATATCACCCAGCCTGCCAAAAACCAGGGCACCAAACGGACGAACAATAAAACCGGCAGCAAAAGTGGCCAGGGTTGACAATAAAGCTGCCGTAGGGTTTGATTTGGGAAAGAACTGACCAGCGATCACCGTAGCCAGGCTTCCGAAAATATAAAAATCATACCACTCAATCAGGGTTCCCAGGGAGGAAGCAGTAATAACTTTCCAGATACCATGCTGTTTTTTCATGACAATACAATCTGTGAACAACTTACTGCAAAGGCTTCATTTTACCAAGTATCCCCCGAATACTAATGCCCGATAGTTTTAACGAACACCTGCAAGGCTCCTGCGCCGGATGAATAACGTATATTTATAGCCCCAAAAACGATGCGTATGTCCTATCCTTATCAGATCAAAAGTTTTGAATCCTACAAAGAAACCTATCAGCGCAGCGTAACAGATCCCGCTGGTTTTTGGGCGGAGATCGCCGATCATTTTACCTGGTATAAAAAATGGGATACGGTACTGGAGTGGAATTTTAAAGACCCGAGTGTAACCTGGTTCAAAGGCGGCAAACTCAACATAACCGTTAACTGCCTCGATCGTCATTTAGAAACCAGGGGTAATCATCCAGCCATCATCTGGGAGCCCAATGACCCATCGGAAAACCAACGCACGCTGACTTATAAAAAACTGCATGAGAAAGTTTGTCAGTTTGCACATGTACTCAAAAACAATGGTGTGCAAAAAGGCGACCGTGTCTGCATTTATATGGGTATGATACCCGAGCTGGCCATTGCAGTACTGGCCTGCGCCAGAATTGGTGCTATTCACTCTGTTGTATTTGGTGGCTTCTCCGCGCAAAGTATTGCAGACCGACTGGAAGATGCCAGGGCCGAATTTATCGTCACTTGCGACGGGGCCTATCGCGGTGCCAAAGACATTCCGCTAAAATCTGTGATCGATGATGCCCTCATCGGCAATAAAACCATCAAAAGGGTCATCGTGGCTACCCGTACCCGCACACCGGTCTCCATGATCAAAGGAAGGGATGTATGGTGGGAAGATGAGATGAAGCAGGTAGAAGAAAAAGGCATCACGTATATCGAACCAGAGATCATGGATGCGGAAGACCCGCTCTTCATCCTCTACACTTCCGGCTCCACCGGTAAACCCAAAGGCGTTGTTCATACAGTCGCCGGGTATATGGTGTATACCAACTATACTTTCGTGAACGTATTTCAATACCAGCCCGGACAGGTTCATTTCTGTACCGCAGATATCGGCTGGATCACCGGCCATAGTTATATCGTCTACGGACCATTGAGTGCCGGTGCAACCTCATTACTGTTTGAAGGTGTACCCACCTGGCCCGATGCAGGCAGGTTCTGGGATATCGTTGATAAATACTGCGTGAATATTCTCTATACCGCACCCACCGCCATCAGGAGTTTAATGGGATTTGGATTGGGCCCGCTGCAAGGCAAAGACCTCTCCAGCTTACGCGTACTGGGTACCGTAGGTGAACCCATTAACGAAGAAGCATGGCATTGGTATGATGAACAGGTAGGTAAGAAAAAATGCCCGATCGTAGATACCTGGTGGCAGACAGAAACCGGCGGTTGCCTGATTTCCAATCTCGCTGGTATTACCCCTGCTAAACCCGGTTGGGCAACCCTGCCCATGCCCGGACTGCAAATGGTATTGGTGGATGAAAACGGCAAAGAAGTGGTAGCGGAAGGAGATGAAACCGTATCCGGCAATCTCTGTATCAAAGCGCCCTGGCCCGCTATCCTGCGCACCACTTATGGCGATCATGAGCGTTGCCGCACCAATTACTTCGCCACCTATGAGAATATGTATTTCACCGGCGATGGTGCCATGCGGGATAAAGACGGGTTTTACCGCATCACCGGCCGCGTAGATGATGTACTCAATGTTAGCGGTCACCGTATTGGTACCGCCGAAGTGGAGAATGCCATCAATATGCACGCAGGAGTGGTAGAGAGTGCTGTAGTGGGATTCCCGCATGATATCAAGGGACAGGGTATTTATGCCTATGTAATCTATCAGGGATCGCATGCCCAGGATACACATGGTAATGGCGATCTGGTACGCAAAGACATTCTGCAAACCGTTACCCGCATTATCGGCCCCATTGCCAAACCCGATAAAATCCAGTTTGTAAGTGGTTTACCCAAAACACGCAGTGGTAAAATCATGCGTCGTATTCTTCGCAAAGTAGCGGAAGGAGAAACAGAAAACCTGGGAGACACTTCCACCCTGCTGGACCCCGGCGTAGTAGATGAAATTAAAAGAGGAAGATTATAACCCTAACCCCCGCCATTTTGCGGGGGTTATTTGTATATTGTAACAAAGCCTTTTCATGCGAACCCTGCTACTGGTATGCACCCTTGCTTTAGTCCGATATGCCTCTGCGCAAGACCTGTACTGGTACATGAGCAATGGCAAATTCGGGTACATCAATCAGGAAGGCATTACCACCATCACACCCCGGTTTATCTATGCAGGCAGTTTCAGCGAAGGGCTGGCTGTTGCAGCCGAAGGCACAACATTCATCGGGGCTAAATATGGTTTTATCAATACCCGGGGCCAATGGGTCATTCAACCACAATTTGAAGCAGCAGACCTGTTCTCCGAAGGGAAGGCAAGGGTTCAGCTACACGGCAAATGGGGATATATTAACAAAGATGGCTCCTGGGCTATCACGCCGCAATTCGCCCTCTGTTATGAATTCCGGGATGGTATTGCGGAAGCTTCACGGAAAAGTTTTCAATGGGGACTTATTGATACCACAGGAAAATTTATGGTCAATCCGGCTTATTTCAGTCTCACACAACCCGCCGGGAATTATTATACGGCACTACCTACCCCACAGAGCCGATGGCAGATATGTTCGGTACAACCAGCTGCCTGCCACGAAACACCGTATGCTAGCATGCACCATTTCGCAGAAGGGCTGGCAGCTGCCAGAAACGACGATGATTTATGGGGATTTGTGAATACAAAAGGGCAATGGGTAATCGAGCCCGTATTCACCAATGCAACCGCATTTGCCGAAGGGCTGGCAGCCGTGGAAAAAAATCATGCGGCATGGGGATTCATCAATACCAAAGGGGAATGGGTGATAGAAGCCCGTTACGACCGGCAGGGATTTTTCAACAAAGGGCTTGCATTAATGGAACAAGGCACACAGGTAGTGTATATCAACAAAACCGGCAAAACCATTTACAGTTTTGCCAGGTAGGTTCAGATGTGCACGGATAATGCATTCAGACTTTCATCATACCAATATCTTTTCCATCCCATCCGGGGAATAATAAACCATTTGTTTTTTTCAGCTTCAGGTGTTCGGTGGCTACATTATTGAATACCGCCCTGAAATCCGTAGACACAGGCAGGTCGCGGCCATCTTCCAGATCAGCTTTATTGAGTGATTTGATGCGCTGATACACTTTGCCACCTTGCACATCATTGCCCAGTACAAATAAACAACTGGCACGACCATGATCAGTACCCCCCGTTCCATTCTGGTGGGCGGTTCTGCCAAACTCAGTCATCGTCATCACAGTAACTTCATCCTGATAAGCATCCATGTCTTTCCAGAAAGCAGCAATGCTATCACTGAAATCCTTCAGATTCCTGGCCAAAGCCCCATTGGTTGTACCCTGATTAAAATGCGTATCCCAGCCACCGCTTTCAGCAAATGCCACTTCCATACCTACATTCATTTTAATGAGCATGGCAATCTGTTTGAGCGAATTACCCAAAGCAGAATTGGGATATACAACGCCATTAGCGGGCTGATAATTTTTAATATCATTGGGGTTCAGCATCTTCATTGCTTCAAAACTTTCCTTACCCGTACGATTCAGGATCTGACTGCTGGTCTGATCGTATAAAGATTCAAACGATTTGGAAGCCAGGTTAGCACCCATGGGATTACCCCGCAACTGTATGGCAAAATCCTGCAGGTTACTGATGGCCAGAGCATCATGATCGCCATACAAACTACGTGGCAATGCACTGGTTAAACTCACTGCCTGAAAAGGTGTTGCCTCATGACCCGTTAAACCCACCGCACGATTCAGCCAACCACTGCTGGTTCCTTTGTTAAACGGTGTTCCGCTCTCCATAAAATCCTGGGCATCGAAATGACTGCGGGTATTATTCGGACTACCCACACCATGCACTATGGCCATCCGGCCTTCTTTAAAAAAAGGAGATAAACTACCCAATGAAGGGTGTAAAGCAAACGAGCCATCCAGGTCAATCATTGCTCCTTCTGTTTGTGCAGGACTCATGTACAAAGTAGGACGCAGGGTTTTCAGGTTGGGATCGGCAAAAGGACTAACCGCCATCAGGCCATCCATGGCACCGCGTTGAAAAATGCAGACCAATACTTTATTTTTTTTGTAGGGCAGGTATATTTTCCGACTATCGGCTGCGCGTGCAATAAAATTAGGCACACCGCCAAAACCTGCAGCAAACAATGCCAGGGCGCCGGATTTCATGAAAGCTCTTCTGTTGACCATGTTATAGCGTTGAACGGATTGAATAATATTATTTACGCTGAAATTCCGGTGACCCGATAATAATGCCCACCACCTGTGAAACGGTATTATTGGTTCCGGTTACCAACCGGGTATTAATAGCTGCATTATTTTTTTTACTCAGTGCCGCTTTCTCATTTTTTCTTTTACCGCCCTCCATCATCATTTCATTACCATCACCCATATCCACATCCGTACTCAGTTTGTTTTTCTCCGCCGCTTCACTGATTTTTTGCACCAGCCCTTCATCCTGTATCATGGCTGTTAAGCGTTTGATGTTTTCTTCCTGATCCCGTTCCGGCAACAGGAGCTTGCTGTAAATACGCAATGCTGCTTCTGCACTTTCCGGTTCATGATTATCGTTGAGTGCCGATAGATTAATTTTAATACCCGGTATCTTTTGTGTGGCAAATGCCAGACCAAAATTCATCCTGTTGAGCAAAGAACCGGTATTGATCCAATAGGAAGCCTTATCAGGAAATCCGGTAGGTGCCTGGTAATAATAAAAACGCTGTCCCATTTTAGCACACCAGGTATACACCTGGAAGGGTTGCATCACTTCAGCATTGGTAGCACGGATTGCACTGATGGCCAGTTCGAAAGGCGATTTTACTTTTTCACGGAGTGCCTCTTTGGACCAGAATGCCGGATGATTTACCAGGGTAATTAATACGGCTTTGATATTGCCTTTTGTTTTCTCGAAACTGGTTGCCATGGCATTGATCAAAGCTGCCGGTGGATTATCTGATACAAACCGTTTGGCTAATTTGGTGGAAATAAATACCGCAGTTGCATGCTGCTCGGCCAGCATTTCCAGTACCTGTACCCCTTCTTCATATCCACCCTTTGCCGGATATTTTTTCCCTAAAATGGTTTTCTCGCTATCATCGTGTTTATCGCCGCGGAACAGAAAATCGCCATCCACTTTCAAACCCCTTCGCTCCATTTGTACGGGCGTAAGGTTATCCAGCAGTCTTACCGCAGGCCCGTCTTTAAACATGGGCCGTACACTCCATCCCGTTAATGCCCTCGCTACTTCGGTCACATCTTTCTGTGTATATCCACCATCCACACCCAGGGTATGCAATTCCATTACTTCACGTGCATAGTTTTCATTCAGTCCCTGGGTTTTACGTGCAGCCAAAGCCTGCTTCAATATTTTGGAACCAGGCATGGTCGTATCATCGGTCATGGCTTCTGCTTTTTCACGCGCAGCCCGAAGCATCGCATTATCCATCTGCCTGCGTGCCCTTTCATTGTCATTACTTACACTCAACGCATTATCCAGGTATTCCAGCATGGCCGGATGTTTGGCCGTAGCGAGTAACATATCTTTAAACTGTCCCAGTACATAAGGCCTGATCGCATCCCGCTCATAAGTGAGTACCAGTTGCTGATCCTGTCCCTTCGTGAGTGATACATTAAAATGGTTGAACCAGAAATCGGTCATTACTTCCTGTAACTGGTTATTGCTGTATGCTGCCCTTAATACTTTTTGGTTGATGAGCTGCCGGTGTAATTCCTGTATGGGCTTCAGACCCTTTACCTCCTGGATCTTACGCAACTGTTCGCGGTATACCTGCTGGTCGGTATTTTTAATGGAGTCTTTATCAAAAATCTTTTCCCGTATCCCCACCCTGATCACCTGCGCAGGGGTGAGATAGGTATTAACAATGGTTTCAGTACTCAGGTCCAGCGCATCATAACCAGCCAGCCTGCTCTTCAAACTATCATCTGCATCCGATGCCGATAATTGCTGGAGCAGCCAGTGATCAAGCCCCTGCTTTACCACCGCATCTATGTCTCCGGGTCGGGCACCAAAACTAAAGCGACTGATCAGGTGCGCAGCTGCCTGCTCCTTCGTCAGTCCCGCCTTTTTATAAGGCATATCAATGGCAGGAAGGCCGTCGTGGTGACTGGTAAACGCTGCAGCAACAGAGCAAACAGCTCCAATCAGAAAGGTTTTCAGCGGCCTGGCAATTTTCATAGACATGCGATTTAAGGTTTTGACCACCATGCTTCATAAAAGTTTAAAACCAGACAGCCCGCACAAAAAATAACCCCCGCCGATGGCAGGGGCTATTTGATTCAATTGTATGCTGATCAATCGGTTGCTATTTGTCTTTCACAGCAACCCGATACAGGATCAATCCCATTAAAGCAAAGAACAGGGTGCCCAGCAGGAAATAACCGTTTTCATTGAGTGCCCCTAATAATCCATGTTCCAGGCTGATGGATTTGAGGAATTTTTCACCCCCAGCCGTTCCGGTCATGAAGGCAATCACCACACCAGCCACAGCGCCACCGGCTACCAGTCCTGTTGCAAATAAACTACCCTTACTCAGTTCCTCTTCTTCTGCACTGGCAGGTTTTTGTTTACGTCCTTCTACCAAACCACGGATAGCACCACCAATAAAGATGGGCAATGTGGTGGCCAGTGGCAGGTAAACACCAATGGCAAAACTCAGCGATTTAATACCACACAATTCCATTACTACCGCCAGGAACATACCCACCATTACATATTGCCAATCGAGGTTCTGCGACAAGATACCTTTGATGAGCGTAGCCATCAGTGTAGCCTGTGGTGCCGGATATTTTTCGGAACCAATGGCGTGCTGAATACCCTGCTGCATCATTTCGGTAGTAGGTTTATCCAGGAACTTCACGGTGATACCAATGACAATGGAAGAAACAATCGCACCAACAAATAAGGCGATCTGCTGATTGCGTGGTGTTGCACCAACAATAAAACCACTTTTCAGGTCTTGTGAAGTGGCGCCGGCATTGGCCGCTGCAATACAAATCATTCCACCTACCACCAGTACCAGGGGCTCATAAGCCTGCCCCGACCAGCCCAGGCTCAGGAAGATCAGGCTGGTACCCATTACCGTTGCAATGGTCATACCGCTGATGGGGTTATTGGAAGAACCAATCAACCCAACAATACGGGAAGACACGGTAACGAAGAGTGCACCAAAGAGCACCACCAGGATACCGATCAATAATTTTTGCAGTACACCATCACCGGGCAGAATGGGGATGATGGAAATCAGCAGGATCAGGCCAATGGTGCCGAATGCCACTACTTTCAGGCTCAGGTCTTTCTCGGTACGCTGCACAGTGGCTGCACCGGCTGCATTACCACCTTTCAGGGATGCCATACTGCCTTTCACCGATTTAACAATGGTGGGAATGGTTTTGATGAGTGTAATGATACCACCGGCAGCAACTGTACCGGCACCCACCTGGCGGATGAATGCATAGTAAATGGCTGCAGAATAATCGGCAAAACTATGGGTAACAGGATCCCAGCCACCCTTACCGCCGGCAGTAGCCATATCGGAGAGATAACCCAGTTTCACCAGCTGCGCTGCAATCACATCTGCCGGAACCAGGGTTGATAATAAAGGAATAAATACCAGCCAGCTCAATACACTACCTGCTACCAGCACACCGGCAATACGCGGCCCGATGATATAACCCACACCCAGGTATTCCGGTGTAATCTCACCACTTACTTTGGCCGAAGGGAAAAACTTATTGATCTGTTTGGTAGCATAATAAGGCGTTTCAGCAATCACGTGTAATACTTTCTGCAGAATGGCATACACAAAAGCCACACCCAATCCCCAGAAAGCTGTTTTGGCAAAATCACCACCCCTCTCCCCGGCTTTCAGTACATCACCACAAGCGGTACCTTCCGGATAAGGAAGGTTCTCATGTTCATTTACAATAAGGGCTTTGCGTAAGGGAACCATTAATAAGGTACCCAGTAAACCGCCTACAATGGCCAGGATTAAAATGGACAGGTAATTAAAATATTCTGCACTGCTGGGAGAAGACAGGAACAGGAAACCCGGCAGGGTAAAAGCCACACCGGCTGCAATACTTTCACCCGCAGATCCGGTGGTTTGAATGATATTGTTTTCAAGAATGGTGGTTTTCAGAAACTTGCGGCCAAGGGTAATGGCAATAACCGCAATGGGAATGGAAGCAGAAACGGTAAGACCGGCTTTCAAAGCCAGGTAAACCGTGGCCGCGCCGAAAATAACACCGAATAAACTGCCGACCAGTATGGACTTAACGGTAAGCTCCTTCATATTTGTTTCCGGGGAAACAAATGGTTTAAAAGATTTCTGGGGTTGGGACATAAGCGTTTTTTTAGTGAATGCAAGCAATTTTCGGACATCAGTTGACCTGAAACCAATAGTTTCCGATACTTTTAAATTTCAAAATACAACTTATGTCCGATATACAAAATGAATCAAAGAAAGCTACAATGCCAAAATCGATTCCTTATATCATTGGCAGCGAAATAGCAGAACGATTCAGTTTTTATGGTTTGCGCTCGATCATGGTTACTTTTATGGCCGTAACCTTTTTCAATCCAACCCTCAATCCGGCCCTTACAGCCGAAGCCGATGCAAAAGCCAATGAAATGTCGCACCTCTTTGTTACGCTGGCTTATTTCATGCCCATGATTGGAGCGATTATGGCCGATTGGTTCTTTGGAAAATACCGCGTTATCTTTATGGTATCCATTCTTTATACCATTGGTCACCTCATACTGGCGGTTTCCGACAACAGTTATCCGCTCTTCAGTGCCGGACTCATTGTTATTGCCTGTTGCGCAGGCGGTATTAAATCCTGCGTGTCTGCCAATGTTGGCGACCAGTTCGATAAATCGAATGAACACCTGCTCTCCAAAGCCTATGGCTGGTTTTATATGAGTATTAATTTTGGTGGCACACTCGCACCACTGTTTATTCCCCTGCTGAAAAAACATTATGGTCCTGCCATCGCTTTTGGCGTACCCGGTATATTAATGGCACTGGCTACCGTTTTATTCTGGCTCGGACGCAAGCAATATGTTCGCGTTCCCCCGGCCGGTATCAAAAGAGAGAATTTCTTTTTTATCTCCGCTTATGCATTGATAAAATTATTCAGCCGCAAACCCGGACAAAAAGTTTGGGAAGCCGTAGCAGAAAAATACTCCCCAAAAGCCATCGATGGTATTCAGGCAGTATACCGTGTATTGGCCGTATTTGCTTTTACCCCCATTTTCTGGGCACTTTGGGATCAAAACCTTTCTGAATGGGTGTTACAGGCAACCCGGTTAGACCTGAAACTGGCGGGAGATTTTTCGATATTACCAGAGCAGATCAATTTTATCAATCCCCTGTTTTTGGTGATATTGATTCCTTTTTTCAATTCATTCCTCTTCCCCTATCTCGAGAAAAAAGGCATTACCATCAGCCCTTTGCGAAAAATAGGCGCGGGACTGGTCATCATCGGGCTTTCATTCACCATTATTGCATTGATCCAGGAAAATATTGATGCAGGAGGTAAGCCTACGGTATGGTGGCAGATACTGGCTTATATTTTATTAGCCGCATCAGAGATACTGGTCTCCGTTACCTGCCTTGAATATGCGTATACCCATTCACCCAAATCAATGAAAAGTACCATGAGTGCCCTGTACCTGCTGGGTATTTCAGCCGGTAACCTGCTGGTGGGCCTGATTAATGGAAATATTGTCAACAAAGGATTTTTCAGTCAATTTACCGGCGCCCGCTACTACTGGTTATTCCTGGGTATCCTCGCCGCATCCTTTGTTTTGTATCTGTTGGTAGCCAAACGTTTACCTGAGAAACGCTATGTGGGGGCTGAAGAAACCGAAAGCTGATTTTCTGTATACACAGGTTATTGATAAAAAAATACCGGATGCCTGCCGAAAACCCTTCATAGGGCCTACTTTCGCCACCTGAACATTATTACTATGAATATTCTTCTCCTCGGATCCGGTGGCCGCGAACATGCACTGGCCTGGAAAATGACGCAAAGTCACCATTGTGATCAGCTGTTTATTGCACCCGGTAATGCCGGTACCGCCCAACTGGGCACCAACCTGCCCATTGGTGTAACCGATTTTGCCGCCATCAGGCAATGCTGTATCGAGCAGCAGATCCAGATGGTGGTAGTGGGACCCGAAGAACCCCTGGTAAAAGGCATTTACGACTTTTTCACCCATGATCCGGAACTGCAATCCATCATTGTCGTAGGCCCTTCTGCCAAAGCCGCCCAACTGGAAGGCAGTAAAGCGTTCAGCAAAAAATTCATGCAAAGGCACCAGATCCCCACCGCTGCCTATGCCGAATTCACCGCCGAGAATTATGAAGCCGGTCGCAGTTATATCGCCGCCCACAGTTTACCCGTGGTATTAAAGGCAGATGGACTGGCCGCCGGTAAAGGAGTGGTCATTGCCAGTACCCACGAAGAAGCACTGGCCGTATTTGAAGAGATGATCCTGCACAAACAGTTTGGTGAAGCCAGCAATAAAGTTGTTATAGAGGAATTCCTGACCGGGATAGAAGTGAGCGTATTTGTACTTACCAATGGCACCGATTACCAGATCATTGGTCATGCCAAGGATTACAAACGCATTGGCGAAGGCGATACCGGTTTAAATACCGGTGGCATGGGTTGTGTGAGCCCTGTGCCCTTTATGGACGAATCTTTTATGCAGAAAGTTGAAAGTCGCATTATTGCGCCTACGATACGCGGACTGGCAGCGGAAGAACTCACATATCATGGCTTTATTTTCTTTGGGCTGATGAATAGGCATGGTGAGCCCATGGTGATTGAATACAATTGCCGCATGGGTGATCCGGAAACAGAAGTGGTGATGCCCCGTTTACAAACCGACCTGGTGGCTTTATTTGCGGCCATGGACAATGGCACCCTGGCCGATGCCAATATTTCCTTTGATGAACGCGCCTGTGCCACGGTTATTGCTGCCAGTGGCGGTTATCCGGGCAGCTATGAGAAAGACAAACCTATTGAGGGACTGGAGCAGGCTGCAGCCGGCAAAGACACCCTGGTATTCCATGCAGGCACCCGTTTGCAGGACAATACCGTACGCACCAATGGCGGCCGGGTATTAGCCGTTTCCGCCTATGGCACCAATATCACCCAGGCCGCAGAACAGGCCCGCCAAAGCCTCAGCCAGATCCGGTTCGAAGGCATCTACTACCGGAAAGATATTGGGTATGAGTTTGAGGTTTGATTTTTTGATTGCTTGATTTTTTGATCTGAGATCTGGGAGTTAATGGTTTATAGTTTATCGTTTGGGGTTTATGGTTAGAGGGGGCCTTATTACCAGTTGCTGGCAGCGCTCAAAGCTTGGCCCCCCTGGCCCAAAAAACTCACTACCGACTACTCACTACTCACTAATTATCAATCACTTACACCTTGTTCCCCAGTAAACAAGCGCGTGTTGCGAAATAAGGCCTCAGTATATTAGATTGATAATCAATAGCATACACGAGCTGAACGGGCAGGTGAATCGGATATAAGCCCGTTCATAGCCCGTTGTAAGCCCGTATATAGCCCGATATAAGCCCGTTTTATAGAGCGGGAATACAACCGGTTTGGTACGGGGTTTTTGGCATGGAAAATGCATAGAAAGGAGGTTTGCTGTTTGAAGTGTATAGTTTGGGGTTGTTTGGGTAACTTGAGTTGTTCGGGATTGGCGGCCAGAGATCTTTTGGACATTATCAAAAAAAACAAAACCACAAACCCAAAACCAAAAACTAAAAACCCAAAATCAGTTTTTTATACTTTGTTATTTCAAGTAATTTCATCCACCTTTGCAAACATCAGTTATCATCTAAGAACGACACACATCAATGGGATTATTCAATTTTTTTACGCAGGAAATTGCGATGGATCTGGGCACTGCCAATACCCTGATCATCCATAATGACGAAGTAGTGGTAAACGAGCCATCCATTGTGGCCCTGAACCGTAACAATATGAAAGAAGTGCTGGCCGTGGGCAAGAAAGCCCTCATGATGCACGAAAAAACCCACGAAAGTATCAGAACGGTTCGTCCGTTGAAAGATGGTGTGATCGCGGATTTCAACGCTGCGGAATTAATGATCCGTGAGTTGATCAAAATGATCTATCCCAAAAAACCTTTATTCCCTCCCAGCTGGCGTATGGTGATCTGTATTCCTTCTTCCATCACCGAAGTTGAAAAACGTGCCGTTCGCGATAGTGCTGAGCAGGCCGGTGCCAAAGAAGTTTATATGATCCATGAACCCATGGCCGCTGCACTGGGTATTGGTATTGATGTGGAAGAGCCCGTTGGTAACATGATCATTGATATTGGCGGTGGTACTACCGGTATTACCGTAATTGCATTGGCAGGTATTGTGTGCGACCAGAGTATCCGTGTAGCAGGTGATGAATTCACAGCAGATATCATGGAAGCATTACGTCGTTATCACAGCCTACTGATTGGTGAACGTACTGCCGAGCAGATCAAGATCAATGTAGGTGCTGCGATGAAAGACCTGGACAACCCGCCCGATGATTTGCCCGTAAACGGAAGAGACCTGGTAACCGGTATTCCCAAGCAGATCATGGTAAGCTACCAGGAAATTGCCGAAGCACTGGACAAGAGTATTTTCAAAATTGAAGAAGCCATTCTGAAAGCGCTGGAAACCACACCGCCCGAACTGGCTGCCGATATTTACCGCCGCGGTCTGTACCTCACAGGAGGTGGTGCATTGCTGCGCGGACTCGACAAACGTCTCAGCGCAAAAATTAAACTGCCTGTTCATGTAGCGGATGATCCGCTGAAAAGTGTGGTAAGAGGTACCGGGCTGGCGTTGAAAAATTACCAGCGCTTCCCCTTCATCATGCGATAATCGGAACGCTATACATTCATACCGGTTCTCCGGAAGGGCTCTAATGTTGCTACTTTGAAGAATATTTTTCTGTTCATACGGCGTTACTTTACTTTTCTCAGCTTCCTGTTGCTGCAGATAGCTGCCATTATTTTGCTCAGTAGCTCCAGCCCCTCACACGAAGCCTTTTTTGCTGCTGCCACCAGCGAAATGGTCGGTAAGATTGATGAACGTTACAGTAAACTGCGCAATTATTTCAACCTGGCCGAAACCAACAGACAGCTGGTAGAAGAAAACAACCGGCTGAAAAATATGCTGGCTGCCAATTTTCAGGCACCCGATAGTAGTCGCATTAATTTCACCGATACCATCCACCGCGACACCCTGGGGCGTTTCCGTAAATTCACCTGGCTGCCAGCCCGTGTGATCGGCAATACCGTTACCCTGCAAACCAATTTCCTGACCCTGGAACGTGGCAGCCTGCAGGGGGTTAAAAAAGGTATGGCCGTTATCAGTCCGCAAGGCATTGTAGGTGTTGTAGTGGAAACCAGCGATAATATCAGCAAAGTCATGAGCCTGCTGCACCGCAACAGCCGGGTGAGTGCCATGCTGAAAAAAGACAATAATGCCGGTACCATTGAATGGGATGGCAGCGACCCGGCTTATCTTACCCTGCGGAATATCTCCAAAAGTGCCAAGATTGCCAAGGGCGACAGCGTGGTTACCAGCACCTATTCGGCTAATTTCCCCTCCAGCCTCATGGTTGGAACCGTTGCCGATATCATAGCAGATCCCTCGAGTAATTTTTATACCCTGAAGGTTAAAACAGCTACCAATTTTTTCAGTATCCAGTATGTATACCTCGTAGAAAACAGTCGTTATAACGAACAGGTAGCCCTGGAAAACAATGCATCCCGTAACCCATGAGCAGCCTGCTGAAAAATATCATCCGTTTTATCCTGTTTATCCTGCTGCAGGTATTCATTCTCAATGAAGTACCGCCGCTGCACCAGTTTATTGTTCCTTATGTTTATTTCCTGTTTATCCTCTGGCTGCCTTTTACCATCAACCGGGTATTACTCATGGTGATTGCTTTTGCGTTCGGGCTCTCGCTGGATTTCTTCACCGGTACCCTGGGTTTACACGCGGCCCCCTGTGTACTGATTGCCTTTATCCGTCCCGCCCTGCTGGGCCTGATCCTGCCCCAGGAAACCATTGAACAGAGCTATTCCGAGCCTGGCATCAAAAGCATGGGATGGGCACCCTATCTTTTATACATTGGCCTGCTCACATTTGTACACCATGTGTATCTGGTTTTCATTGAATGGATGCAGTTCGGTGATATCCTGTATTTCCTGGGAAAAGTAACCGGTACCACCGCCATCAGCCTCCTGCTCATCCTGCTGGCCGAACTTTTATTCCACCGCAAGAGCAAATACCGCACCAACGCCGCTTAATTAGCACAGTTCTTGTTGTGCATCACCCACAGCTGCTGCCTTGCTTCATCCACAGGTATGAATAAATATTTTTGATCCCGCTGATGCAATGTTGATGCTGTTTCTACAATTTTGTATAACCTTTCCCTTTCACCGTTTTACCCATTACTATGCCGGTATTTAATCAGAGCAGAAGCCGAGTGATACAGATTATTTTTGCCGTGGTATTTATTGCCATTGTAGGACAGCTGATCAACCTGCAGCTTTTTTCCAGCAAATACAAACTCGCAGCCGATAACAATGCTTTTTACCGCAAAGTAGTGTACCCCGACCGCGGCATCATCTTCGACCGCAAAAAAAGGGGTATCCTGGAAAATACCATCAGTTACGACCTGGTGGTTATCCCTTCCGAAGCCCGCGCCACCGATACGGCTGCCCTCTGTAACCTCTTGGGTATTGATACCGCTACCTACAAACGGCGGATGCGCGACCTGATCTTTAAAAACACCAGCGTTAAACCCAGTGTATTCGAAGCCCTGCTCACACCCGAAATGTTTGCCCGGCTGAATGAAAACATGTACCGCTTTCCCGGCTTTTCTTTGAACGAACGCTCGGTACGCACTTATCCCTATAATGTGGGCGCCGCCATCCTGGGCTATATGGCAGAAGTAGATACCAGCTTCCTGCGCAGGCATAAGGATGAAGGATATGAAATGGGCGATTATTTCGGTCGTACCGGATTGGAAAATACCTATGAAAAAGTACTGATGGGACAGCGGGGTATTAAACGCTATATCCGCGACAACAAAGGACGCTTACAGGGTGCCTGGGAGAATGGTGATTTTGATACGGCTGCGGTTGCAGGCAAAAACCTCTATTCCAGTATTGATGTGGAATTGCAGGAACTGGGGGAGAAACTCATGGAAAACAAAGTAGGCAGTATTGTAGCCATTGATCCCCAAACCGGTGGTATCCTCTGCATGGTAAGTGCCCCCACTTATAATCCCAATTACCTCACCGGTAACCAACGGAAGAAACACCTGACCGAAATGCTGTATTTCGATCCCAGGCTGCCCCTGCTCAACAGAACACTGGGTACCACTTATTCGCCGGGTTCTACTTTTAAAACCCTGGTTGGTGTGATTGGCATGGCCGAAGGTGCTATTGATGATCAGATGACGGTTAGCTGTAGTGGCGCTTATTTTGGCTGTGGCCGGCGCATGGGTTGTCACGCCAGAGGAACTTTCACCCTCAAGCCCGCCATCTCTAAATCCTGCAACAGCTATTTTGCCGTGGCTTATCGCCGTATTCTCGATAACCCCAAACTGCCCAACCGCGACAGTTCATTGAGTTTATTCAACCAGTACGCATACAGTTTTGGGCTGGGCAGAAAACTGGGGGTTGACCTGCCTTCTGAGCTCAACGGAAATATTCCCACACCCGGTTATTACCAGAAGATCTTTGGTAAGAACTGGCAGTCCTGTAATATCATTTCCAATAGTATTGGTCAGGGTGAAATTGGCACTACCCTCACCCAGCTGGCCAACGCCATGGCTATTATTGCCAACAAGGGTTGGTTTTATACCCCGCACCTGATTGATTCCATTGAAGGGGGTGATGAGTATGGATTGCTGGAAAAGTTCCGGGTTAAACACAAAACAAGAGACATTCCTGAGTTTGTATTTGAAGAAGTGCATGAAGGCATGCAGGGTACCATGGAATTTGGTACCGGTGCTTATGCCAAAGTGCCTGGTGTGGTTGTTTGCGGAAAAACCGGTACGGTAGAAAATGCCTACCGTGGTGAGAAACTGAAAGACCACGCTTTCTTTGGTGGTTTTGCACCACGCGATAATCCCCGCATTGCTATTGCGGTGATGTGTGAGAACGCAGGGTATGGCGCCACATCCGCAGCCCCTATTGCCAGTTTACTCATTGAAAAATACCTGAAAGATTCCATTACCGGTGCCGACCGGAAAGCCAAAGTAGCGCAGATATCCAATATGAATCTGATACCGCCGCAAATGAAACGTAAAATGGCGGAGCGTGATTCTGCGCGCGCTGCTTCTTCCAGAAAAGCATCACGCGATACCACGGAGCCATCAACCGAAGAAGAGGGCAGGGCTACGGCTTATATGGATTTCCCTGATCCGGTATATCCGCCGGCACCAGGCAAACCGGCTCCGGCCAAACTGCTGGTACACCCACTGATTGCAGAAGATCCCTACAAACGTAACTTCAAAAGAAACATCCCCGCCTGAACAACATGAACAAGAAAAACAACAATATCGCAGCACAGGGGGTTGATTTTACCGTTATCTGGCTCTATGGTATCCTGGTAGCCATTGGTATTCTCTGCATTTTCATGGTGGAATACCGCAGTGGCACCGATTGGTTTGCTTCTTTCATCAATGGCAAGACCAATTACAGCAAGCAACTGATTTTTGCCGGTGTTTGTGCCATTGTAGCCACTTTCATCCTGCTAACCGACAGTAAACTGTTTACGGCCTTTGCCAATCTCCTGTATTTATTCGGCATATTGCTGATGCTGGCCACTTTTGTGCTGGGCAAAAACATCAATGGATCCCGGAGCTGGATTCCGCTGGGTGGTGGTTTCAACCTGCAGCCGGCCGAGCTCTGTAAGATTTTTGTGGCCCTGGCACTGGCTAAATTTTTATCGCGACAGGAAGTGGATTTTACCCGTCTGAAATCGCAGCTCATTGCCGGCGCCATTACCCTGGCACCCGCGGCACTTTCGATCCTGCAACACGAACTGGGTCTGGCACTGGTATATTTTTCTTTCCTCATTGCCATGTACCGCGAGGGCCTTCCGGCACAGATACTCATCATTGCCTCCTCCTTTGGCGTGCTGGTGGTTGCCACCCTCATCCTGGAACCCAATGTACTGGCCGTAATCCTTACCGTTATCGCAGCACTGCTGATCTTCATCCTGCGCAAACAGATCAAAAAGAAAAAAAGGATACTGACACTCATCGTTACCATCTGGCTTGTCTGCGTGGGTATACAACGTTTTGTGGTCCCTTATATCTTCAACAATGTGCTGGAATGTTACCAGAGCACCCGTATTTACAGCATGGTGGGTAAGGAATATGATTGCAGCCTGAATAAAAAAGCCATGGAAAAGCCCGGTAATAAACCGGCCCGCAAACCGGATGATTACAATGTGCGGCAAAGTAAAATTGCCATCGGATCGGGTGGTTTTATGGGGCGTGGTTTCCTCAAGGGAACACAAACACGGGGTAAATATGTACCGGAACAACACACCGATTTTATTTTCACCTCCCTGGGAGAAGCTTTTGGTTTTATAGGCTGTTTCGTATTCCTGGCCATCTACCTATTCCTGCTCTATCGCATTGTGCGGCTGGCCGAACGCCAACGAAGTACCTTCAGCCGGGTATATGCCTACAGCGTGGTGAGTATTTTGTTTTTCCATATTGCGGTTAACGTAAGTATGACCATTGGTTTATTCCCCATTGTGGGGATTCCCCTGCCCTTGATCAGTTATGGGGGGTCATCATTACTTACCTTTACCGTGTTAATTTTTATTTTACTGCGACTGGATGCCGACAGGCAAATGGTTTTGCGCTGATCAACGCAGGCATATCCGGTTCAAATATTTGAGGTTATGCAAGTCATTCCCTTATCAGAAGGTGCATTCACCGTTGATAAAAGCAAGGCATTTGTTCCTTTCGATACATCCAGCGAACAACTGAGTAATCGCCCTATCGGCAGCTTACTCGTGGAAATACAGCCATTTGTGGTGATTACCGAACGGGATATTATTTTACTGGATACCGGTCTTGGATATAATCTGCCCGATGGCACACCACAACTCCACCATAATCTTGCGCAGGCAGGGATCAATCCTTCACAAGTAACCAAGGTATTGATGAGTCATCTGCATAAAGACCATGCAGGTGGTATTACTACCAAAAATGCCCAAACCGGTGAACAATTCATCAGCTTTCCCTATGCCACTTACTATGTGCAGCAAAGGGAAATGGATTTTGCACTGGGCAAAGGTTCCGCCTCCTATATTCCGGAAGATTTCAGGATGCTGGAAGCATTCAGCCGGGTAGAATGGCTCACTGCAGATGCGGGTTTGATAGATGGATACATTCGCTACCAGCATACCGGCGCTCATTGCCCGTTTCACCAGGTTTTCTGGATTGAAGAAAAGGGAGAGACCGTATTTTTTGGCGGAGATGATGCGCCGCAGCTACAGCAGATGAAAAGCCGGTTTGTAGCGAAATACGATTATGACGGTAAGAAATGTATGGAACTGCGGAAACAATGGTGGGAAGAAGGTACCGACTGGACCTTCCTGTTTTACCACGATATCCAGTCGCCCGTCTGGCATAAAGCCCTGGTCTGACCATAAAAAAGCCGCACGGATTGCTCTATGCGGCTGTATGGGTCCCCACCCGATTAGAAAAACGATTATTCAGCAGTTTTCTGCCTTAATTTTTTACGTTGTTCAGCTCTGTTCTGGAGCTCTTTTTTAACCATATTATTGAACTCACGGTCGGCAGTAAGTACCTTACCCGCACGTTCATTGGAGCCCAGTATTTTTTTGAACTCGTCGCGGTATTTTTTCCGGATATTCAGCACTGCTTCTTCAAAAGCCAGCACATCTGTTTTTTGGTTGACCCTGGCTTGTTTGATTTCATCGAAATAATTGAAATAAACCGGCCAGAATTTCTGTGCTTCTTCTGTGGTAAGCGAAAGCTGTTTGGTGATATACGCTATTTTAAGCGTCTGCACATTGCCGCCGGTTTTCGGCTGCCCCTGAATGGTACCCAGTTGCAGCAAGCCCATCAACAAAATAACAACTACTCTTTTCATAACGAAGTTTCATTCGAATCCGGACTGGTGGTTTCCGTACCGGGTTCTGTATTTTCATTTACGTATTGTTCCAGGTCTTCATCGCTTACCTGTTGTATATGCTCGCTGGCATCAGGCAGTTCATCCAGACTCACTGCTTCGCGATCCATTCCCGGCAGCAGTTTATCATGTGTACTGAGGTAAGCGGATAAGTCTTCTTCACTGATCTTATTCATCTCTTCGCCCACATCCATTTTAATATAACTGCTATTATCAATACCACCCGGACCATCGGTGAACATAAAAGCTCCCATAACCAGTACACCGGTTACCACGGCTGCAGCGGCATATTGCATCCAGCGGGCGGCCATGCGGCGTACGGGTACCGGTTTTGCGGCCGGCATTGTAATACCGGTTACCGGTTTTTCCTGGAAATAACCCGAGGGTACCGAATAAGGCATCTGACGGGGTATGCCCGACAAAAGCGGCGCTACCGATTCCAGTTCTGTGCTTACAGCCGATGAACGGATAGCCTGCCACACCGCAGCCGGCAGTTGTGCAAAATAATCAGCAGGCACCAGATAGGGAAGATTTTTTCCCGTGATGGTATCTGCCAGCACCCGTTTGTCGGCTACCAGGCCAGGTAAATGCACAAAATACCCATCCGGTACATGGTAAGGGGTAAATACCGGAGTATCAGACCAAAATGGGCTTATTTCAGACAATTCTGCCGCTATTTGGGGATTGGGATGCATATTGGTGTGACCGTTATGGGTGTTAAAAGTTTAATAATTACGGATAAAATCCTCGATCTTCTTGGCTGCATGGTGGTAACTGGCCTTCAAAGCCCCCTCACTGGTTTCCAGTATCCGGCTCATTTCTTCGTAAGGCATTTCATCATAATACCGGAGGTTGAATACCAGACGCTGCTTTTCGGGAAGCGACTGAATGGCCAGCTGCAGCTTCCACTCCAGCCGGTTGGCATCGAAATGGCTGTCGGCCTTCACTTTTTCTGCCAATGATTCATCCATACCCTCATCCATGAATCGGGTAGCTCTTTTTTTCTGTTGTTCCAGGAAACTCAGGCATTCATTGGTAGCAATCCGGTACAGCCAGGTATAGAGCTGACTGTCTTCCCTGAAATTGGCCAGACCCTTCCATACCTTGATGAATATATTCTGCAGTACATCATTCGCATCTTCATGATCCACGACCATACGACGAACATGCCAGTACAATTTCTCCTGGTATTTTTTCATCAGTTCGGTAAATCCTTTCTCCTGGGTAGACGGATCTTTAAACGCAAGGAGTAGTTCCGTGTCGGTGGGGTGCATGCAGGGCCTTTTACTCTAAAATACTAACAAATATCTGGTTAGACGGTAAAATCCTGTCGGGGTTTAATACACAAACTAACACTTGCTATTTTTCAAATGCAATGGTGCCGTATTGGCAAAAGGAAGATGTTAGTTTATGGGCAGGATGTTGTACATTGTATCAACCGTAAAACATGTCTTCCGCTCATTATATCACACAGTTCAGGAGAAATGTCTCCGACAAATATGTTATTTACAACAGTTTGTTCGCCGCCCTTCCTTTTTCAGGTATTGCCAATGTGGGGGCCTTATTGCCTATTTTATCACAGGCCTGTATGGATGGTTATGCTGCCGGCAAAACACCGGTTGAAATACTGGAAGATTTCTTTCGGCAACACACCAATGGCAGTACCCCGGAAGAACAAAAAGACCGTTTATTCAAGTTTGTACAGTATATCGAACGGCAGGTGGTATTGTTTGATGCCATTGAAGATGCTGCATTTGATACCGTAAATAATATCCACGGCCCGGGCAGTATGCGGGCATTGTTGAATGAAGCTGTTTTTGCAGGTAAAACACAGCAGCTACGCCAGAAGCTGCGCAAGTTTAAAGTAAGGGTTGTACTCACCGCCCATCCCACTCAATTCTATCCCGGAACCGTGCTGGGTATTATTCATGATATGAGTGATGCCATTGCCAAAAATGATTTTCATACCATCAACCAATATATTCAGCAACTGGGCATTACACCTTTCTTCAATAAAAAAAGTCCCACACCGTTTGATGAAGCAGTGAACCTGATGTGGTACCTGGAAAATATCCTGTACCAGTCCATCGGCAATATTTATAATTTCATTGAGTCGGAAATATTCGATCACCAGTACGACGGTGATAACCCTTTTATTGAACTGGGTTTCTGGCCTGGTGGCGACCGCGACGGCAATCCTTATGTAGATGCTGCCACCACACTGAAAGTAGCCGAAGCACTGCGCAGTGCCATTACGGTTTGTTATTACCGGGATGTGCGCAAACTCACCAGGCGGCTTACTTTTTCCGGCATTGATACACGTATGCATGAGCTGGAAGCACTGTTGTATGAGAATGTGTTCCGGCCAACCGAAAACAACCGGATACAAACACAGGTATTACTGGATAAACTAACCGAGATCCGCAATGCTGTTGTGAGTAAGCACCATGCATTATTCCTGGGCAGGCTCGACAGCCTGATCCACAAGGTAAAAATATTCGGAACCCATTTTGCTTCGCTGGATATCCGGCAGGACAGCCGTATTCACCGGAAAGTGTTGCTGGAGATCAATGAAGTGACACAGCAGCAATCGGGCAAAGCATGTTTACCGGCATCATACGAACAAATGACTGAAACGGAGCAGTTGGCTGTTTTGTTTGGCATCAGCGAATCGGTTGATCCCGCCGGGTGTACCGGAATAGCAAAGGATACGCTGGAAAGTATACAAGCCATAAGAACCATCCAGGAACGCAATGGCAAAGCGGGTTGTCACCGCTACATCATCAGTAATTGTCAGTCGGCCGTTAACGTGGCCGAAGTATATGCTTTGTGCAAACTGGCTGGCTGGAAAGAGCCGGATATGCATATTGATATTATTCCGTTGTTTGAAACCATTGATGATTTGCGGCAGGCCGAGCAGATTATGGAAACCCTGTACCAGTTGCCGGCTTATCAGCAACATTTAACGCAACGAAGCAATAATCAAACCATCATGCTAGGCTTCAGCGATGGCACGAAAGACGGTGGCTATCTGCAAGCCAACTGGAGCATTTATACGGCCAAGGAAAATCTCACCGCCATATCCAGGAAATACAATATCCGCGCTAAATTTTTTGATGGCCGTGGAGGTCCGCCTTCCCGTGGTGGTGGCAAGACCAATAAATTTTATGCATCCCTTGGGAGTACCATTGAGAATGAAGAAATTCAATTAACCATTCAGGGGCAAACCATTACTTCCAATTTCGGCACCATTCAATCCTCACAATACAACCTGGAGCAATTGCTGAGTGCGGGGCTGAGCAATGAACTTTTTGCAGACAGCAGGATTCAGTTATCGCAACACGACCGCTATTTACTGGAAGAACTGGGCCGGATCAGTTATGAGACCTACCAGCAGTTTAAAGCCCATCCCCTATTTCTCCCTTACCTGCAGCAGTTCAGTCCGCTCGATTATTACAGCAAAAGCAATATTGCCAGCAGGCCTGCCAAACGGGGCGGTGGTGGTGAACTGCGCTTTGAGGATTTAAGAGCCATTCCGTTTGTTGGCAGCTGGAGTCAGC
Organism: Chitinophagaceae bacterium; assembly: GCA_009996675.1. Taxonomy (GTDB): domain Bacteria; phylum Bacteroidota; class Bacteroidia; order Chitinophagales; family Chitinophagaceae; genus Sediminibacterium. The sequence continues at coordinate 36,621 of JAACZQ010000001.1, read as the reverse complement.
TGAAACAGAATGTACCCGGTTTTTTCGGGGTGGGTACGGCTTTGCAGGAAATGAAAGCCAAAGGGTTCTGGAACGATATCAAAGCCATGTACCGGAACCTCTTGTTTTTCCGCACCCTGGTAGATAACAGTATGATGAGCATGCTCAAATCCTTTTTCCCCTTAACCGCATATATCAAAGATGATCCACAGTATGGTGTTGTATGGGAGTGGGTAAAGCGGGAGTTTGACCTGACGAAGGAGCTGGTACTGGAACTGGCCGATGCAAAACTGTTAATGGAGGAGGATTTACCGGGCAGGGCATCCATACAAATGCGTGACAATATCGTTTTACCGCTGCTTACCATCCAGCAATATGCATTGGATCAATTGCACCGGGAAAACCTGGACCCTGCTGAAAAAGCGGTGTATGAAAAAATGCTCACCCGGACTATGTTCGGCATCATCAATGCAGCCCGAAACTCGGCATAACTATTTATCGTCCTTCCAGCCCCATAAATGCAAACAGGCATAGGTTCTGTAAGGGCTCCATTTAGCCGACAGTTTCAGCATCCGTTCCTTCATGGCTTTCTTATCGGTGGCATCAATCTTATACAGTTTACACATGGCCTGCTGGATACCCAGGTCGTCCACCGCAAACACATCTTCACGTCCGAGGGTAAACATCAGCAACATTTCAACCGTCCAGCGGCCCACGCCTTTGATTTGTGTGAGCAGTTGAATCACTGCTTCATCCGACATGGCCATGAGTTTTTTATCATTAATGGCATGTTCAAGGCAGAAAGAGGCAACTGCCTGTACATAGGTAACTTTGGCATTACTCAGTCCGATCCCCCGTAGTTTTTCAAAGGGGGTATCCAGTACCTGTTGGGGCTTGGGTTCTTTTCCGCCATACAGGTCCAGAAACCGGTGAAAGATTACTTTGGCTACTTTGGTACTCAGTTGCTGGCTCATAATGCTTGCCATCAGCCGTAAGGGTATATTTTTGTGCAGCTTTAACGCGTGTACGGTATCGCCTACAATAGACGCCAGCTTCTTATCCTTCTGCAGGTGTTCCAGGTATTCCATAGCGGGAAGGTATAGAGAACTGTTGATTGATAAAAACCATTGAACCTTTTGTTCATGAAAAGAATTGTACAGGTAACCAGGGACGGATCGCATACCATTGCCATCCCGGAACGGCAGATCACCTACCACAGTATTTTTGGTGCTATCCAGGAAAGCAAACATGTATTCATTGAAGCCGGATTGGTTTATCAGCTGGCACAGCGCAGTAACAGGCCGCTGCGTTTACTGGAATGCGGTTTTGGTACGGGACTCAATGCCCTGCTCAGTTGGGAATATGCCAACAACCATGCAGTAGCGCTGGTGTATGATGCCGTGGAACCCTTTCCCTTATTAGCGGATGAGTATGGTGTTTTGAATTATGAGCAGGAGCTCGGCACCGGCTCTATACTCGCGCGGATGCATCAGACAGAAGATGGCATCAGCACTGCACTGGATGATTATTTTACCCTTACACGTTTTTTTATTCCCCTGAATGAATTGCAGCCTGCGGCCCGGTATGACCTGATCTATTTTGATGCTTTTGCACCCGATGCACAACCGGAGCTATGGACGATTGAGCAATTCAGTCAGTTGTACCATTGGTTGAACCCCGGGGGTATATTGGTTACCTATTGCAGCAAAAGCATCATCCGGAAAAATATGCAGGCCGCAGGTTTCAGCATTAGCAAAATACCCGGGCCACCTGGTAAAAGAGAAATGGTGCGGGCGATTAAACAGCCATAATTCCGCCGGGTTTTGTAGCTTACCTGAAAATTTGAGCTATGAAAAAGATATGGCTGCTTTGCTGCATCATTCCCTGCCTGTTAGCGGCACAATCAAAAGACGAGACAGCCATCCGCAAAATACTGGCCGATCAAACAAATGCCTGGAACCGGGGAGCGATTCCGGATTTCATGAAAGGATACTGGGTGAATGACAGCCTTTTATTTGTAGGCAAAAACGGACCTACCTATGGGTACCAGCAAACCCTCAGCAATTACCTGAAATCCTATCCCGATACCGCAGCCATGGGTAAACTCCAGTTCACCCTGCTGCAATTACGTCCCCTGTCGTCCGACTACTATTTTGTATTGGGCAAATGGCATTTAACGAGAACCATCGGAAATGTGCAGGGACATTTTACCTTATTATTCCGCAAACTAAAGGGGAATTGGGTGATTGTGGCCGACCACAGCAGTTAGCTTTATTTGGTGGCAAAACGGGGCAATAACATCAAACGACTGAAACTGATATGACCGAGGAATACCCCCAGGACCGACGAGAGTATATCGAGGTAATCAAATGTGCGGCCAAAGAGTGGAATCAGTTGCAGGTATTCATTGATGATAACCAGCAAGAGCCCTACGCTACAGGTGAGCGTTAAATCCCACTGCGTCTGCAGCCGGAATATCCTTTGAAAAAACCAGCAGGCACCAAATGGCAGCAGGAAGGAACCGATAAGATTGGGTGCCACACCCACCAGTATTTTTAATTCAGGCGCAACCGGTACAAAGGGCCGTATCAGGAATTTGATGGTCCAGATACAGCAGATACCAACAGCCGTGATACAGGCAGATATTTTCTTCAGTGGGTTCAAAAGGGTTGTTTAAAGTACTGAAAATAAGGAATCTGCCTGAGATGACCAATCACACAACCCACTATTGTTCAATATCAATGGGCTTGCTCCAGAGCCAGATCACATACCACAAATAAGCGATGGTACTGATCAGGAACCAAATATAAAAGAGGATATTACCTGTGCGTATATGCTCATGTACAAATGCGAAATCGTACATAATACCCAATGTGGAATTCAGTGCCATCCACAATAATCCCAGTGAAAGGGTATTGATGATACGGATCAGGTATTTTCTAACGCCAGGTTCCAACAGCAGAAGTTTAATAGTATTACAAACCGTTGCGGTGATTGTTTGATCGGCACCTTAATCCATGCTCTGGTTACTTGCGGCAGCCAGTTTCAGCAGCCTGTCGAACTGCGCCGGTGTCAGGTCATTGTAGAAATAATAAATGGGATCAACCGGAATGCCTTTGCGGTGTACTTCATAATGACAGTGTGCGCCCGAGCTTTTGCCGGTATTACCCACATAGCCAATGACTTCGCCTCTTTTCACTTTTTGTCCCACCCGGGCTTTGATGCGGTACATATGGCCATACAGTGTTTCAAATCCATATCCATGGTTGATCACCACCCGGTTACCAAAACCGCCGGTATTGAATCCTGCATCGGTAACTACCCCATCTGCTGTTGCATAAATGGGTGTACCCATGGGTGCGGTAAAATCAAGTCCGCGGTGGGCACGACGGTCTTTATAAATGGGATCGATCCGATATCCATAACCCGAAGCGATGCGGGTGAGGTTTTTATTACTAACAGGCTGTATAGCGGGGATGGCGGCCAGCAGCTGCTCCTTATTCTTCACCATATTGGTGATATCATTAAAGGATTTATCCTGGTAAGCCATGCGCAAAGCCAGGTTATTCAATTGACTGGTTATGCCATTCACCAGTTCCGATTCACCCAGTCGCTGTACCAGCTGTACTTCCTTGCGTTTTTCCATTTCACGGATACGGGCGCTGTCGGGTATGGGGTCTGCCCCGAAAATGGTGCGGTATACATCATTATCGCGATTGGCCAGTTCATCCATCTGCAGTTCCAGTTGCTGCAGTCGTTCCTGGAGGATGCCATAACCTTCTTTCAGGTCGTCGTTCTGCTGGCGCAGCAGTTTTTCCTTGGGTGAATCAATATAGCGGAAGGCAATGGCAAAAATGATGAGTCCGGTTACAATGGATGCTGCTATAAAACCAAATAACTGCAATAGCCGCACCCGTAAAGGCACTTCCAGCTTTTCGTATCGAAGCGTATGCGTATTGTAGTAATACTTGATTTTTTTCATAAAACTTGCGGATTCGGGCGATTTCAGCCATTTCACCCCCGGTTAGGCATCCCTTCTACGGCCCCAAATCCTTACCTTTGATGCCCCCGGAAATCTATCAAAGATAGTTTTTGGATACTTAAAATACCGTTTAAATTCAGACCCAGATGATGACCAGTGCTGAGATCAGACAACAATTCCTTGATTTCTTCGCTTCCAAACAGCACCAGATTGTGCCCTCGGCCCCTATTGTGGTGAAAAATGACCCTACGCTTTTGTTTACGAATGCGGGTATGAACCAGTTCAAAGATTATTTCCTGGGCAACCGAAAACCATCACATACCCGTGTTGCCGATACACAGAAATGTTTGCGTGTGAGTGGTAAACACAATGACCTCGAAGAAGTGGGTGTAGACACTTATCATCATACCATGTTTGAAATGCTGGGCAACTGGAGTTTTGGTGATTATTTCAAAAAAGAAGCCATTGCCTGGAGCTGGGAATTACTGACCGAAGTATACAAACTGGATAAAGACCGTTTGTATGTGACCATTTTTGAAGGAGATGAGAAAGAGGGTATTCCCAAAGATGAAGAGGCTTTTGCCGAATGGAAAAAAGTGATTGCAGAAGACCGTATTCTGCTGGGCAATAAAAAAGATAATTTCTGGGAAATGGGCGATACCGGCCCCTGCGGACCCTGTACCGAAATACACGTGGACTGCCGGTCTGATGCAGAAAGAAAACTGGTAGATGGTAAAACCCTCGTGAATAATGACCATCCCCAGGTAATTGAGATCTGGAACAATGTATTCATTCAGTTCAACCGTTTAAAAGACGGCAGCCTGGAATCCCTGCCAGCCAAACACGTAGACACGGGCATGGGCTTTGAACGCCTGGTTCGAGTGATACAGGGCAAACAAAGCAATTACGACACCGATGTTTTTACCGGTACCATCGCTGCCGTAGCCGGAATCACGGGTAAAACCTATGATTACAGCGACAGCAGACAAGCCATTGCCTTCCGGGTACTCGCTGATCATATCAGGGCCATTTCATTTACCATTGCCGATGGTCAGCTCCCGGCCAATACTGGGGCGGGATATGTGATCCGTCGCATCCTGCGCCGTGCCGTTCGTTATTATTATTCCTATCTCGATTATAAACAACCATTGCTGTTTCAACTGATACCGGTACTGGCCGGACAGTTCAGTACTGTATTCCCTGAATTGCAGCAGCAGGTAGATTTTGTAACCAAAGTGATCCGGGAAGAGGAAGAAGCTTTCCTGCGTACACTGGATAAAGGTTTAAAACGTATTGATGACATCATAGAACAATCCAGGGCCGCCAAAATCATTGAAGGGAAAGCCGCATTTGAATTGTTTGACACTTTTGGTTTTCCGATTGACTTAACCCGTTTGATTGCCTCGGAAAACCAGCTGGTGGTTGATGAGGCTGGATTTGAATCGGAAATGCAGCAACAGAAAAACAGGAGTCGCGCTGCTACAGCGGTAGATACGGGCGACTGGGTGATCCTGCAGGACCTGGAATCGAAGGGATTTAAGGGATACGACCAGCTGGCATTAACCACCCGTGTATTGCGCTACCGCAAAATGGCAGCCAAGGGTAAAGAAGCTTATCAATTGGTACTGGAAGAGACCCCTTTTTATGCAGAAAGTGGTGGACAGGTAGGTGACCAGGGTCTGTTGCAGTTTGGTACAGAAAGCATTGCTGTATTCGATACCAAAAAAGAAAACAACCTGATTGTTCATTTCACTGAACAGATTCCGGCTACCATCACTGATACTGTTATAGCTACGGTAGATGCCACCAAAAGAAAGCATACCGCGATACACCACAGTGCCACACACTTGTTACACGCAGCGTTGCGTCAGGTACTTGGCAACCATGTGGCGCAGAAAGGAAGCCTGGTGAATGATGAACAATTGCGGTTCGACTTCTCTCATTTTGCCAAAGTAACTGCCGAAGAAATACAGCAGATAGAACAGATCGTGAACCAGAAAATCCGGGAGAATATTCCCGTAGTCATCAAGGAGATGGCCAAAGATGATGCAGTTGCCATGGGTGCCATGGCATTGTTTGGTGAGAAATACGGCGATAAAGTGCGTGTAGTAATCATGGACCCGGCTTATTCCATTGAACTCTGTGGTGGTACCCATGTAGGGGCTACCGGAGAACTGGGTTTATTCCGCATCAAACATGAGTCTGCTTCGGCAGCTGGTGTGCGTAGAATTGAAGCCCTGAGTGGTGCAGCCGCAGAAGCCTGGGTAAATGAGCAGGCCGCACAATTGCAGTCCATCCGGGAATTGCTGAAAAATCCCAAAGAACTACTCAAGGCCGTAGAAAACCTGAGCGCCGAAAACAGTGAGTTGAAGAAACGCCTGGAAAGCCTGGAAGCCAAACAACTGCTGGCGATGAAAGACAGTTTATTGCAACAGGTAGAACAGGTAAACGGAATACAATTCCTGGGTGCCGTGGTAGAAGTGACTGGTGCTGATGCCCTGAAAAAACTTTGTTTCGAATTAAAACCTGCGCTCACGCAATATGTAGTGGTACTGGCTACCCAGGCCGATGGTAAGGCACAGGTTGCCGTGATGCTGGATGATGCTACCAGCGCAGCCCGCTCCCTCGAAGCCCCCAAGATCATTAAAGAACATATTGCCGGCCTCATCAAAGGTGGCGGTGGCGGTCAGAAAACCCTGGCCACGGCAGGCGGACAGGATGCCAGTAATCTGCATCGGGTGATTGAAAAAGTCAAAGAGCTATTATAGATCTTTGATTTTTGAATTGCTGATTTTTTGATTGCTGATCGCAGATAATGGTACGTGAGTAGGGTACGATTTCAGTTTTCATTCGCCCGATATGGCTTTTTGGCCCGGTATTACTATGGCTGCTGTAAAGCCAAGTGGCGCGTATTCATCACCTATCAAACCATCTCCAACATATCTTTTTGAAACCGCCCGTCTGGGTTTTCGATGCTTCACCGGGGCGGATGAAGTATTGGTGTATCAACTGAACAGCCATCCGCAAGTGTTGTACTACCTGCATGAATTACCCGTTTCTCCTGAGCAGGCGCTGGCAACTTTACACAACAGCCTTTTGGCACAATATCGTGCATATGGGTATGGCCGATGGGCTGTTTATATAAAAGCAAGCCATGCTTTTATTGGCTGGTGCGGATTGAAGTATCGGCCGGAAAGAAAGGAAACCGACCTGGGCTACCGATTCCTGCCCGAATACTGGGGTCAAGGCTATGCCACAGAGGCAGCCAGGGCCTGTATTGCCTACGGCTTCACCCATTACCACCTGGCCCGCATTACGGCAAGAGCACATATTGAAAATATTGCCTCGCTTAAAGTACTGGAAAACTGCGGAATGCAATATGTACAACAGGAAACTGCGGAGGGTGTGCCGGTAAAACTTTTCGAAATCTTCCCCTAAGCGCGGGCCGCCCAATCATTAACCTTTTTTAACATTTCCGAATAGTTTCGTATTTCAGAAATTCTGCTATTTTTGACTACTAACAAATTCGTACAACTATGAAAAAGATTGTAATCACCAGCTTTTTACTTGCAGGTATCAGCGGGGCTGTGCTGGCGCAAACAACTGATAAAAATAATACGCTGCCGAGGAAAGAAGCGGCGCCGCAGCGAAAAGTGGAGAAAACCACCATCGTTATTGATAACGATAATATTACGGTGAACGGTAAAAAACTGAACAACCTGAAAGAACTGGATGGGTTGATGGATCTGGATATCTTTAATGGCAAACATCCTTTTATGGAGGGCGGTCCGAAGATGAAGTTTTTCGGCGACCGCAATATGCCAGGCCAATTTAATTTCGGTGGAGAAACACGTGCTTTCCTGGGTGTAACCAGTGAAAAAGCAGATAAAGGCACCCGTATTACATCGGTGAGCAAGGAAAGTGCTGCTGCCAAAGCCGGATTAAAGGAGGGGGATATTATTACAAAGTTGGGAGATATAGTCATCAGCAACAGCGATGATCTGTATGAAGCGGTTGGCAAATTCAAACCCGAAGAAAAAGTTACCATTACCTATTGGCGCGATGGCAAAGAAAATACCGTATCTGCCACGCTGGGTAAAACCAATGTCGGGGGGAATATCAATGTAGACATCGATCGTAATTTTAATTTTGATATGCCCGGCCTGCGCAAAATGGCTTTATCCGACTGGCGCAAACCCCGTATGGGTATGCAGATCCAGGACCTGGAAGAAGGCAAAGGCGTGAAAGTATTGGATGTAGATGATGATACCCCTGCACAGAAAGCAGGTTTGCAGAAAGACGATATCATTACCAGGGCCAATGGAAAAGACATTAGCTCTGTAGATGACTTGAGAGCTGCAATCAAAGACATTAAAGAAGGAGATACGGTTGCGGTTAGCTACCAGCGCAATGGTAAAACCCAAACCGCAGATATTAAATTCCCCAGAAAATTAAAAACAGCGGATCTCTAAACAAGACTGCCAACTATTTCTATTTCTCATGTGTTATCACACCGCGCTATTCCTGGCGCGGTTTTTTTATGAACCATGCTTTCAAGACTGTAACTTTAAACAAAGAATAACGCATGAGAAAATCATTCATACTGCTGGCAATACTGGCCATAGCAACATCCTCCTTCGCACAGTTATACCGGAAAAAAGAACCACTGGTACATACTTTCTCCATTGTAGCAAGAGATGAGCAAACGGGCGAAATGGCTGTCGGTGTACAGAGTCACTGGTTCAGTGTGGGTACATCCGTTCCCTGGGCAGAAGCAGGTGTTGGAGCTGTGGCTACACAATCTTTTGTAGATAAATCTTATGGTCCCAAAGCACTGGCTTTACTCAAACAAGGGCTTTCAGCACAGGAAGTGCTGGATCGGTTAACGGCTGCTGATCCGGGAAAGGAAGTCAGACAGGTTGCCATTATTGATAGCAAGGGCAATGTAGCAACCCATACCGGTAAAAACTGTATTCAGTTTGCCGGTCATGTGAAGGGCATTAATTTTAGTGCACAAAGCAATATGATGCTGGGCAACCGGGTAAACCAGGCCATGGCAGATGCTTTTACGAAGACTGCCGGCAAGCCATTGGCTGAACGGGTATTACTGGCCCTGGAAGCCGCACAACAGGCCGGTGGTGATATCCGCGGGATGCAGGCCGCAGCACTGATCCTGGTTCCCGGTAAACCTACCGATCCCTGGAAAGATAAATCAGTAGACCTGCGGGTAGATGATGCCAGGGAACCCCTCAAGGAATTACGCCGCCTCTACAAAGTCCATCTCGCATACCAGCACATGAATAACGGCGATCTGGCCATTGAAAAAAATGATATGGAAAAAGCCATGACCGAATACCGGCTGGCCATGAAAATGTTCCCAGATAACCTGGAAATGCAGTACTGGACAGCCATTACCCTGGTTAATAACAAACAAACCGCACAGGCTTTGCCTATGTTCAAACGCATTTTTGCCAAAGACCGTAATTGGAAAGAACTGACCAGAAGACTGCCTGCTGTTCAATTATTAACGGTACCGGAAACAGTATTAACACAGATACTGTCTCAATAGCAGGAATAATAATATTGGGTTAAAATAGCGTTCGCCGCGGCATAGAACGCTATTTTTGTGTCCCAATGTCATCAGTATCTCCATATGAAGTAGTAATCGGGCTTGAAATTCATGCCCAGCTGGCTACCGTTAGCAAATTATTTTGTGGCGACAGTACTGCTTTTGGGGCTGCACCCAATACCCATGTTAGTCCGGTTACCCTGGCGCATCCCGGTAGTTTACCTGTGACCAATAAGAAAGCCATAGAGTATGCCATTCGTATGGGGCTTGCCTGCGGATCGGAGATTGAGCGGGATAACTATTTCGCCCGTAAAAATTATTTCTATCCCGATTTACCCAAGGGTTATCAGATATCCCAACACACTACTCCTATCTGTAAAGGAGGCCGGGTAACCATCAAAACCGCTGAAGGCAGCAGAGCCATTCAATTAAACCGGATACACCTGGAGGAAGATGCGGGGAAAAGTATTCATGACCTTGAAGAGCTGTATACCAGTATAGACCTGAATCGTGCCGGCACACCGCTGATTGAAATTGTAACCGAACCTGATATTTTCAGTGCCGATGAAGCCTGGCAATATGTAACAGAAGTGCGCAAGCTGGTGCAATGGCTGGATATCTGTGATGGTAATATGGAAGAGGGCAGCCTGCGCTGTGATGCCAATATTTCTTTAAGACCCAGGGGCAGTAAACAACTGGGCACCAAAGTAGAGGTTAAAAACCTGAACTCCATCCGCAATGTCAAAAAAGCCATTGAGTACGAAATAGAGCGAATGACAGTGATTTTAATGGATGGTGGTGTAATACGGCAGCAAACACGGAGTTTTGATGCGTCTACGGACACTACTTTTGCGATCCGGGACAAGGAAGATGCCAATGATTACCGCTACTTCCCGGACCCCGATCTCGCTCCTTTTCATTTATCCGACGCTTTTATTGCATCCATTAAATCCGCCTTGCCTCCCCTGCCTGAGCAATTAATCAGCACATTCATGCAGGAATATGGATTAAGCGAATACGATGCTACACAGCTCTGCGATCAGAAAGGTACGGCTGATTATTTCCTGGCCCTGACCAAACATACCAATGCATGCAAACCCGCTGCCAACTGGATACTGGGCCCTGTGAGACAATACCTGAATGAGCAGCAGATTGACTGGTCTGCATTTCCGCTGAGTCCTGAACGGCTGGCCGGATTGATTGCATTGGTAGAATCGGGTAAGATGAGTTTTTCAGCTGCTTCGGCCAGGTTATTACCGGCAATGATGGACAATGATCAGGATGCTACAACACTGGCGGGTATGCTGAACCTGTTACAGGTTAATGATGACGCAGAGATCAGTCAATGGGTGCAGGAAGCCTTAACCCGGTTACCGGATAAGGTACAGGAATACAAAAAAGGCAAAAAAGCCCTGCTGGGTTTGTTTGTGGGTGAAGTGAAAAAAATCAGCAAGGGTAAGGCAGATCCCCGGTCTGTTACCCGTATACTGGAAGAACAACTTAATCAATCATAGATTCAGACATAAACCAATATCATGAAAAAAATAGCCTATGCTTTGGCGTTAACAGCCCTGATTGCTGGTTGCCAGCAAAAAAAATATGGAGCATTTACCGTGAGTGGAAAAATCACCAATGCCCCGTCTAAAAAAATATTCTTGCAGGAGTTACCCTATGGCGGTGAAGCCCCTGTGATACTGGATTCGGCCACTTTAAAAGACAATGGCAGTTTTGAAATGCGCGCTGTTGGCAAAGAAGAAGCCCTGTATCGCCTGGTGATTGAAAACGGTCCGGATGTATTGCTGGTTAACGATGCCAAAAGCATTCGTCTCAATCTCGATGTGAATCATTACCGCGATTATACCACCGAAGGTTCCGAAGCCAGTGAAAGCCTGCATACACTGTTTGAAGATTTCAGTCGCAAGGATTCTGTGCTGTACCTGAGTTTTGTTGCTATTGACAGCCTGCAAAAAACACCAGGCAACGACAGCCTGCTTACCATTTCCCGCAACAAAAGAGATCAGCAGGTAAAAGAAATGAATCAGTTGATCAGTGATTTTGTAAATAAGTCCAACAGTCCCGCTGCCCGTTATTATGCACTGGGTATGGGATCACGCACCATGGATCCCGCCCAACTGAAAGCCCTCACGGATGCATCGGCTGAAAAATTCAAGGAACACAGTGGTCTGGCCAAAATCAAGAGTCTGCTGGCTGTACAAACACAGGCTGCTGCGCCGGGTTATGCCTTGCTGAACAAACAGGCTCCGGAGATCAGTTTACCAGACCCCACCGGAAAAACCATCACTTTAAGCAGTTTCAGAGGCAAGTATGTACTGGTTGATTTCTGGGCCAGCTGGTGCAGTCCCTGCCGCAAAGAAAATCCCAATGTAGTGGCAGCTTATAATAAGTTCAAGGATAGAAATTTCACCATTCTGGGTGTTTCTTTGGATTCAGATAAAGAATCCTGGGTAAAAGCCATCAAGAATGACCAGCTCAGCTGGGCACAGGTAAGTGACCTGAAGTACTGGGATAGTCCCATGGTGCCTTTGTATCAGTTTGATGCCATTCCCTTTAATGTATTGATAGACCCACAGGGCAAGATTATTGCCACCGATTTAAGAGGCGAAGAGCTGGCTAAAAAGCTGGCGGCTGTTTTGCCGTAAGTCTTCTGGATCATATTGTAAAAGCCCGGTGGATCATTTCCACCGGGCTTTTTTATCGGTCCTATTATTGTGCCTGAAAAAAATAAGGGCAGCCTTGCGGGCTGCCCTTATGTATTAGTTGATCAAGCTACTATTAAAGCGGGTTTTGCACCAGCGCTTTGTTCGCATTGATTTCGTCCTGCGGGAAGAGGAATTCCCACTGAATATCGCCAGCAGGTACTGTAGTAACCTGTGTTAATGCTACCAGGTGGTTGGGGATACCCGCACGTGACATGGCAACGTTCTGACGTTTCATGTCTGTAAAGCGGAAACCTTCACCCCATAACTCAACACGTCTGCTGAACATGATCTCATTGAGCAGGTTCTGGCCGGTGCTGGTGGTTTGAACATAAGCAGCATCCCTGTTTTTATTCAGGTTAAACAAGGCTGTTTGGGCAGCCAGGTTCTGACCCTGCATAGCACGGGCTTCTGCTTCGATCAGATACATTTCAGCAGCCCTCATATAGGGCACATCACCAACACTCAATGCATCGCTCTTAGCCAGGTATTTCTTATTCTGGTAAGGCACACGGGCTCCTCCGGGAGGAATAACCACTGTAGCACCTGTACGATCCCAGCATTGTTTGCGGATATCGGTTACAGGAATAGCATCCCACAGATTAGCATTGATAGCCCTGGGCTGTGTACGAATTACTGTTGAGTTGAAGTTAGAGGATATGTAAGCAAAGTAAGAATAGAAGAACGTGTTGTGGTCATCTATCTGACGGCTGCCCCAGATCCATTCCTGGTTGGTGATATTGTTGAATCCACTGAGGTATTCAGCATTGGTCATCAGGGGGAAACCTGCTCTGGCAGCAATAGCATTGGTAGCTGCTGCTTCCCAGTTTTGTTGTACCAGTGCTACACGGGCTTTAATACCCCTTACCACGTTTACATTGAAATTGGATTTAGCGGCAGATCCTGTACGGGTATAACCAGTAAGCAGGGTAACGGCATCATCCAGATCTTTGTTTACCTGAGTATATACTTCTTCAACAGAAGCACGGGGTTGTCCCTCCAGTGTATTGGTCAGCAACAAAGGAATACCAGGTTGAGAATTGGTAGTACCTGCTACATAACGCTTACCCCATAATTGTACCATCTGGAAATGACACCAGGCACGATAAGCCAGGGCCTGGCCTTTTACCATTTTCTTATCGGCATCAGCACCGGGAACGGCATCAATACCATTGATCAGTACGTTAGCGTTTGCAATCAAACGGTAATAGAAACGGTAGAGGTAACGGAGATCAGCTGAGTTAACGTTGCGGTGGTTCTGCCAGCGCATCCAGCCAATCAAACCGGTACTACCGTTGGCCAGTGGATATACGATGTCCTCTCCCATCAGATCGCGGAAGATATTATTGGAGCCTTCACCGGCCTGTCCCTGTACATCGTACTGGGTGTACATAACACGGTGGATACCGTTCAGCGCAGCAATTGCGTTCGTAACGCTGGCAAGGGCATCAGCAGCCGCTACTGATGTGGTTGGGTATGTATCCAGAAACTCTTTCTTACAGGAAGAAAGCGCCATGGATGCCAATGCAACGGATGTAATTATATATTTTTTCATTGCGGTTGGTTTAGAGATTTAAAGTAAATCCTGCTGTGAATACGCGTGCAGGCGGATATGCGTTAGATGTTACACCAGAGAATGCCTGCTGGTTGTTCATACCTTTTCTCTTAGAGAAGAAAGCCACGTTTTCTACACTTACAAAGAACTGACCATTGTTGATCTTCATTCTGTTCACCAGGTTCTTTGGCAGTGCAAATGACAGGTTAATAGTACGAATATTGAAATAAGAAGCATCTACCAGCCATCTGGATGAAGTGGCGTTGAAGTCGGTAGACTGACCAGCATCCATTCTTGGAACGTTGGTAATATCACCAGCTTTCTGCCATCTGTTCAGGATATCAACATGTGATGCACCACCATAGTTACTGGCAGACATCAGAGACTGATACAGCGCATCGTAGGTTTTACCACCCACCTGGAATGTAAACAATGCACTCAGGGTAATATTCTTGAAAGTAATTGACTGGGTCATGCTACCATACAAATCAGGAATACTGGTACCATGAGAAGCAAATTTACCATTCGCAACTGCAGTAGTTACTGTATCTACACCACCGGCTTTGTTGGTAATCAACCTGCGGGTTGCACTGGCAGCTGTATTTTCAGCTACATACAATACAGCACCATCATTGGGATCGATACCGTAGAAGCTACGTAACCAATAGTCATAGATGGAATTACCAACTGCATATTTCTTGGTTCCGGTAATGAATTCGGGAACTGACTCAGGCATTTTGCTGATACGGTTGGTAACTGTTGACAGGTTTACACCCATATTCCAGGTCAGGTCTTTCTTACGGATGATATCACCATTCAACTGCAGTTCCACACCACGGTTGTACATGGTAGCGGTATTCTGGTTAACGGTAAGTGCACCGCTTGACAGGGGTTGGGGAACTGCAAACAGCAGATCGGCAGAAACCCTGTTAAAGTATTCAACCGAACCATTGATACGGCCTTTGAAAAGAGAGAAATCAACACCCAGGTCAAACTGCTTGTTGGTTTCCCAGGTCAGTTTCCTGTTCAGGAATGAAGTCTGGCTCTGAACGATACCGGGTTCATTGGCATTGTTGGCAAAGCTGTACAGACCCTGGTAGGCATAGAAACCAATACCATCAGCCACACCTACCACACCATAAGAACCTCTCAGTTTCAGGGTATTTACCCATGAAACATTCTTCATGAATTTTTCTTTGTCGATATTCCAGCCACCACCAACGGACCAGAAAGTACCCCAGCGTGATTCTTCCGCAAAGCGGGAGTTACCATCGCGACGAATACTACCGGAAACAAAGTATCTGCCCATGTAATCGTAGTTAACACGGGAGAAATAACTTTCAATCCTGTAACGATCGAGGTATGAGGTAGCAGAGTTAATCGTAGTAAAGTTGTTCAGCTCGGTATTGCCTGACAGCGACTGGCCTTGTTTAAAGCCACGCTGACCCTGCTGCATTTGGTTAAAGCTTTCATGACCTACCAAAGCGTCTACACGGTGGCTGCCAAAGCGTTTGCCATAATTCAGGATCTGGCTCAGAACCACACCGGTATTGGAACCAAATTCGCGGGAAGAACGACCGGCGGGAGCACCATCACCTACAACTGTGTTTTCAAATGATCCATCATACTGTGATTGAAAATCTACAGACACGTTATTGGTGAATTTGAAATCACGCAGGAAAGTGATATCGGTATAGTTCCTGGCACTCACAACTGTTCTTCTGAAATTCAGTTCATTCAGGAAAGTTTCAGCAACCGCATGGCGACCGGAGAAACCACCACTGGGTCTGTTGGGTACGCCCATCGCGCCGCCCATATTACCCAGATCCCAGAACTTATTACCAGAACCATCCAACAGGTATTCACCGGTAGTCATGTTGTGTGCATACACGGGATAGATGGGTCCGATGTTACGGGAGAAGAAGAAGGGGTTTACAAAACTGGTACTACCACCATCACTGGCTGTGTTAGAGATAGAATGGTTACCAGAAATATTCAAACCGGTTTTCAACCAGGAAAGCGGTTGAACATTCACATTCAAACGGGCTGAGAAACGCTCAAAGTCGGAACGAACGGTATAACCAGCTTCGTTCAGATAACCCATTGAGAAGAAATAATCAGATTTATCGGCACCGCCGCTGAAGTTAATAGAGTAGTCTTTGCGGCTACCATTACGCATCAGGTCTTTGGTCCAATCCAGGTCATTCGCATAAATGAGAGAAGCATTGGGATTGATCTGACCATTTACATCTACGATTGCGTTATTGGCAACATTGAAAGGGTTATAACCCAGCAAACCCTGGATACTGGTTCTGGAAGTCAGACCTGAAGCTACACGGCTGGCAGAATCCCTGGAAATGGGCGCACCGCTGGCAGGATATACCAGTGAGTTACGGTAAGCTTCCCACATGATAGGATAATACTGGTAAGCATTCAGCCTGTCGTATTCGGGCAAACCACGGGAAGAAATACCCTGTAAAGCACGAACAGAAATATTATTACGTCCCTTACGGCCTTTTTTGGTGGTGATCATAACCACACCGTTAGCAGCACGGGAACCGAAAAGTGCTGTAGCAGCAGCATCTTTCAGGATGGTGGTGCTTTCCACATCATCGGGGTTGATATTAGAAGTACCGCCTACATAAGGTACTCCATCTACTACGAACAGGGGTTCAGAAGTAGCATTGATGGAACCAAAACCTCTCACACGAATAGCAATACCAGAGCCAGGCTGACCGTTAGCGGTATTGGTTACCACACCCGGAGATGCACCTTCAATGGCGGCTGTTACGTTGGATAAAGGTCTTTTGGCATAATCTTCTGCTTTGATCTGGCTGACAGAACCGGTGAGGGTTTCTTTCTTAGCCGTACCATAAGCCACTACCACAACCTCATCCAGTTTGGCATCGGCTGCTTTCATGGCAAAAGTTACAGTACCAGAAGCAGGAATGGATACTGTAGCGGCTTCAAAGCCTACATAACTTAAATCTACGGATTTGGCAGCAGCAGGCACTACGATACGAAAGGTACCGTCGGCCCCTGTAACTGTTCCCGTAGCTCCTTTAACTGAAACCGATACACCAGCAAGCGGCGTACCGTCTTTTGCATCAGTCACCTTACCGGTAACCGTTTTGTTCTGTGCCATTGCCTGGGTTATGACCAGCACAAAGCACAAGAACATCCCGAGAAATTTTCTCATAATTCTTGATTTTGGTTTTTAAAGCAAAGGGCATGCACCCTAGTTAGACATTGAAAGACAGTAAGATAAGCGGAAAAGCTGCAAAATTTAAAACATTCATCTGTAAAAAATATATTTAAGATTGAATATCAGTTACTTAATTCTAAAAAAAATGCATCCTAGTAGCATAAATATTTAACATTATGATAATACTAACAATTGGTAGTTTATTATCACGGTCATACATATACAGAAAAAATATCAACACTAAGGCAGGTGCCAAGTGCCAGGCTGTAACATGCTATATAAAAAACAGGCAGTACTGGTACTGCCTGTTGAACGAACATTGTGAATAAGCGACTGATTACAATTGATTGTAAAACTGAATCAATGCAATCAGATCGGCTTCTTTTTTAAAGGCCAATTTCTTTTCAGTGATGAAGGTATTAACCTGCTCTTCTTTGTCTTTCAGTAAGGGCATAACATCTGCTTTACTGATTTTAATGAGTTGTGCATTATTATCACGCACCAGGTAATACCGGGTTGTGGTGGCAAAAGTTTTCACGATGCCGGCATTGATCTCACTCATTTCCGACAGCGATTTAAAATCAGATTTATACAATCCGAGTTTACCCGCTACCAGCTCCTGTACAAACTGGTCTGCTTTAACGCCACTACCATTAATCCCTTTTTTAAATACCTGGTAGGAAGCAGAATCGCCCGGTTTGGGCATCAGCGTAAAACTCACGATGGGATCGGTAAACTCAAAACTCTGATCATCTTTGTTAAAAAACAACTGGTTATCGTATACATTCAGCTTAAGCTCCAGATTCATGTAGATTCCCTTGGGTGTAGTAACTGTTCCCTTATACCATTTATCAACCAGGAAAGGGGTGCCACGGATGCCCGAATACTTTTCAGCATTAAATACCCGGTTGGCCTGCGGGTCATATAGTTGCATGATTTGGGAAGAGGCAGTCAGGCTGCATGCACCAAACAGTATTGCCAGAATCAGTTTCATATCTCAGTGTTTAAGTGTAAACTGGAAGTTATCGTCAAGTTAAACCATTTCTCTGTCAGAAAAGCATCGGGTATGTTAAAACAATGAGCCCCCTCCTAAACGGAGAGGGCCCACTGAAACTATTACTAATACATGAGATACAACATGCGATTAATAGCTGGGATTCTGCTGAGCTTTGATGGTTGGGTTTGCATCAGTTTCTGTTTGCGGAATCGGCATAATCCTTCTGAAGTTAGCATAAGGAATATTCCTTGCTGCAGCAGGGTAGTTGGCGTTACGTACCACATCACGCTTGTAACGCTGTACATCATGGTAACGGTCACCTTCAAATGCCAGTTCTTTTCTTCTTTCAGTCAGGATATCCTCCAGTAACTGAGCACCTACAGAAGCAATAGCGGTAGCACCACGTCTGCTGGTTATAAAGTTTACATAAGTACGGGCATCTACTTCATTAGAAGGATAAGAAGCTTCAGCAGCGATCAGGTACATTTCACTCAAACGCAATACTTTGGTATCGCTGAGGTCACCTGTAATCACAGGGTATTTGTTTACAAATACCGCAGGAACACCTGCGCGGGTACCAGTGGGATACAGTGCGCGACGAACATCTGTAGCTTCAAATGTAGCATACAGGTCATCAGAGCAAAGGATATCACCATAGTTACCAGCCTGGCTGTACAGATAAGATAAGGCATCGAAAGCCAGGTTGGCTACCGCATCGGAAGAAACTTCCATCAGGGTTTCCAGCTTATCTGTTCTGATTGCAGAAGCAGACCAGTAACCAGCGTGGTTAGCAGTAGTCAACGGCGTAAAACCACCATTGTTGATCACATCCAGTGCAGCAGTTTTGGCATTGGTTTTATCACCCATATGGAGATATACTTTTGCCTGCAGCGCTCTGGCAGCATACTTGCTGAACTGTGAAGAGTTGGTGTACTTGGTTTGTAATGCATATGACTTGTTCAGATCATCCAGAATCTGGGCATACACTTCAGATACCTTGTTACGACCAGGTTTCAGATCGGGATTGTAAGTCAGTACCAGGGGTACACCCAATCCATTGGGATCATCCGAATAAGGACGTGCAAAGAACTTCACCAGTTCAAAATAACACAAGGCACGAACAGCATAGGCTTCGCCTTTGTACTGATCAACGTTTGCATTAGAAGCAACGGGTGAGTTGATGATGTTGTTGGCACGCAGGATTACAGAATAAGCGGTATTCCACATACCAGAAGCATTACCATCGGTTACATTGTACGCATAAGTGCTGAAGAATGTGTAGCGGTTGGTATTCAAAGCTGACTGATAAGCGTTATCTGCCATCAGATCACCAATAATAGGCAGTGTACGACCATAGAAGTCAACACCACGCAGACCAGCATAAGCACCGCGAAGTGCTACCTGGAGATCCGCTTCTGTAGCCAGAGCCTGTTCCGGAGTCAGCGAAGTTGGTGGTACCAGCTCCAGGAAACTCTTCTTACAGGAAGCGATTGTTGCCCATAACACTATTACAAGCAACACCTTATATTTTGAAATACGTATCATAATCAATATCGTTTAAAAAATCTGTAATTAGAATGCCAGGTTCAGACCTACAGTAATTGTTTTTGGAATGAAAACGTTCAGGTTGGACGCAGCACCGGTACCCTGTTCTGGATCGAAAGGAATTTCTTTGTCCTTAACCCATGTCCACAGGTTGGTACCACGTACATAGAAGTTTGCATTGGTCAAACCAATTTTGGAAATCAGATCCTTGGGCAGGTTGTAACCCACCTGGATATCACGCAGACGAATAAAGTCGCCTTTGTTATACCACATGGTAGAACCACTCTGGAAGTTTCTGTTTCCGTTGTAGATATACTTGGGGATATCGGTAATCTGACCAGGAGTAGTCCAACGATCGTAGATACGAGCCACTTTGTTGAAAGTTGCACCGAAACCGGCACCCAACTGGTAGCTTCCCCATGTATTGTACACATAGTTGCCAAAGTTGTAGTAGAAAGTAGCATTCAGCGTAAATCCTTTATAAGTAAAGGTGTTGCCAAACTGACCGAAGTACTTGGGCAGGGCCTGACCAACCAATCCGCGGGCAGCTGCACCGGGATAAGTATTGGTAGTAGTCTTGCGGGTATCATCGGTATACCAGAGCGGATCACCATTAGCAGGATCAACACCAGCATAGATACGCAGGAAATAAGTTCTGTAAGAAACACCCTGACGGATAATGAAGTTACCATCAGCAATATCCTGACCACCAGGCAGGCTGGTAATCACGTTTTTGTTGTTGGCAAAGTTGAAATCAATATCCCAGCGGAAATCACGTGTCTGAACAGGCACTGCACTGATGGTTAATTCGATACCAGAGTTTTTCATAGCACCGATATTACGTGTGGCAGAACCGAAACCGGAAGTACGTGACAGGGGCACTGCCAGCAACAGGTTTTCAGATTTACGTACATAATAATCAGCAGTCAGGCTCAGTCTGTTCTTGAAGAAACTAACATCAATACCTACGTTGAAAGGCTTGTTCAGTTCCCAGGTCAGGTTGGGGTCACCTACGTTTGCAGGCGCACTACCAGGCTGCTGGTTATAGTTACTACCGAAACCATACAGCGGTAAGGCATCATAGTTACCGATACCGGCGTTACCGTTCACACCATAAGAAGAACGGAGTTTCAGTTGGGTAATAAAGTTTACATTCTCCATAAACTTCTCACGATCTACATTCCATGTACCACCCACAGACCAGAAATTACCAAAACGGTTGGCAGCACTGAATCGGCTGGAACCATCACGACGGTAGCTACCGGAAACCACGAAGCGGTTTTTGTAGTTGATAGAAGCAGTAGAGAACATAGAAGCAAATGTGTACTCAGAAATGGTAGCAGAAGCCGTAGTGGGGCTTGCACCGGAAGCAGGATAAGTCAATGCAATGGTGGGCGGGAATTGCTGAGATTGCAGTGAAGAGAAATATCCGGCAGATTTCTGAGACTCATAACCTACCTGAACGTTGGCAGACAGGTCACCATTTTTGGTGATATTCTGTTGCAGATCCAGGGTATTGGTCCATACCCAGTTAAAATAACGGGTAAAATAAGAGAAAGCACGACCATTAGAAGCCTGGCCATCGCCATGCAGCGGGTTGTTGTACTGATCTTCTTCCAGTACGTTGTAGTCAACCCCATAAACGCTCTTGAAACGCAGGTTATCCAGAATACGGTATTCAGCCTGTAAGCTACCACGCAAACTGGCTTCACGCAGGAAACGCTTGTCAATTTGCGAGAGTGCGATGGTATTGTGCAGACCACCCAGGTTGGTGAAGTTCCAGCTGCCATCGGGGTTATAAGCCGGTTTGGTAGGCAGCAGGAAATAAGAACTCAATACGGGGTTACCAAATGCACCGCCATTCAGGGGAGCACGCTGGTTTACCGCACCACCATTCAGGTTCACACTTACTGTGAGCCTGTCGGTAGCTTTATTGGTAACGCGGATATTTGCGTTGGTACGAGCAAACTTAGAATTGATGGTAGTACCATCCTGGATGAAGCGACCACCAGAGATGAAGAAAGTAGTTTTATCGTTACCACCTTCCAGGCTCAGGTTGTACTGCTGCTGGGTACCTTTCTGCTGTACATTCTGCAGCCAGTTGTAATCAATACCAGTACCATCACCAAGGCTGGCCAGTGTTGAAGTAACCTGGGCAGGTGTTGCACCAAAGTTAACCAGACCTTCACGTGTAATGTCCAGGTATTCTTTGGCATTCAGCGGACGCCATCTGTCGTTCTGGTAAGCGGTTTCACTCTGACCTACTTCAGTATCGAAACGGAAACGGGTTTTTCCGGAACGACCTTTTTTGGTTGTAACCACGATTACCCCGTTGGCAGCACGGCTACCGTAGATAGACTGAGAAGCAGCATCTTTCAATACAGAAATGCTCTCAATATCGTTGGGGTTTAACGTACTCAACAGGTTGGCTGTTGTTTGCAGACGGGAAGCATCACCGGTGTTCACAGGCACTCCGTCGATCACCCACAAAGGAGCGGTACTGGCAGAGATAGAGCTCACACCACGGATCAGGATGTTCTGAGCAGCACCAGGCTGACCAGAAGACTGTACCGATTGCAGACCGGCTACCTTACCCTGCAGGGCACGGTCAACCGAAGTAAACGGACGGTTCTCGATCTCATCGGATTTAACCGTTGCTACGGAACCAGTCAGATCAACTTTCTTCTTGGTACCATAACCTACCACTACTACTTCCTGCAGGTTTTGGGTATTGCTCTGCAGTGAAACAGTAACACTGGTTTTGTTAACAATGGAAACTTCCTGGCTGGCGAAGTTCAGCGAGGAAATAACAAGGGTGCGGGCTGTGGCCGCAACGTTCAGGGAGAAATTACCCTCGGCATCTGTAGTAGTACCAGTGGTTGCACCCTTAACCACAACAGAAGCATTGGCGATAGGGCTACTTTTGTCATCAGTAACCTTACCCTTGATGGTGCGTGTCTGGGCCGCTAATTGAGATACGGCCAGCACAACACAACAAAGCATTGTGACTAATTTTCTCATTTTTCAGTTTTTAAGGTAAAAAAGCGAAATGCAATTTAAGCTAAAGAAAACTTTAACGTATCAATAACTGACATAGCACCGGTGCAGAATGCTGCTCTTTTAGCGGAAAAAAATAAATTTATAAAAATAATATTCTTTTTGATTTGATAATCAACTTATAAAGAATATAGTAATTAAACAATTAGATAAAAAATTTATCTGTTTTTAATACCTTTTATAGGAAAAAAACAGGTGTTAAAGCTTAAAAGGTGAGGCTTCAGACAATTACATTCAAATTATTTTTACTTTCAAAAACATACTATCGCTGTTTTTTACCATTTATGTAATTAAACCTCACTAAGAAATTTGTAGTCTTGATTTTTCAGAAATAATGATGTATACACGCCACTTTATGGAATTGCGTTTGCATATTTAAATCGAATAATACAGATAAAAAAAACCGGCCAAATGGCCGGTTTTTTCAGCATATTAACTGCTGGAATCCTGCTTAGTTATTATCTACACAAAGCGGGTTCAGCAACAATTCTTCAGATGAAATGGGCCAGATATACTGCTGACCGGTAGCGGGAATAGAATTCACACCAGGCTTGGCCGGCAGGGGCAGACCCAAACGGGTAATATCCGTACCACGCAAACCTTCACCCAGGAATTCAATTCTTCTTTCTGTAATAATGGCATCTGCCAGGGCTGCGGCATCAGCAAAGTTTAGTGCGGTAAATATGGTGGTTGCATCGGAGCGTCCACGTACCGCATTCAGCAGTGCAATAGCCTGCGCATCTACGGTATTGGTTGAACGTACACGGGCTTCAGCCAGGTTCAGCAATACTTCTGCATAACGGATAACCGGTGCATAGTCTGTAAAGGTTGAAGCCACACTGTATTTGGTGAGGTAACTCTTACCACTGAATACCTGCACAAAAGAACGTCTTTTGTCGGTTGGCAGCCAGCCCACATTACCAATAATACCGGTAGACAGCAAAGAATACTCACCATTACCACCATTGAAAGCAGCTGGGCCATAATAATAACCCAGTTGGTTCTGCGTACCTGGTGTTTCATTCGAAGCAAAAGGCATAGACAGAATCGATTCAGTGGTTGTGTATGGCGCTTTGAAGATATTGGTATAATCAGCCTGCAAAGCATGGGGCACACCGGAGGTTGCAGTGTAAGGCGCAGTGGCACTTACGATCTTATTGGCTTCGGTGATTACATCTGTGTAGCGACGCATGCTGAGGAATACCCTTGTTTTCAAAGCAATAGCTGTATTGCGGTGAGCACGGGTAGTATTCAGAATGGCCGAACCATTGTTCAGTGGCAGGTTTTGTTCTGCATAGTTCAGGTCGGCAATAATCTGATCGTATACCTGTGCAACCGTTGCACGTGCCAGTGCGTAGTTATCGGAACCGGTATTACCTTTCAAACGCAGGGGTACACCAGGTTTGCTGCCATTACCATCCCAGTAAGGACGGGCATACAACTGCAGCAGGGAATAATAACTCATAGCACGCAGCAGACGGGCTTCACCCAGGTAGTTACCGGATAAAGTTGCACCTACTACATTGGTACCTTTCGCATTCATACCATCAATAAATGTATTGGCCAGGTTGATCACATAATAAGCACGTGACCAGTGGTTCAATACACTGTTGGTAGAACTGTTACTGGGTGTGTAGTTCCAGATATCAAAACCGGTTACTACGTTGGTACGGTCATTCATGAATTCCTCACCACGGATATCATTGAAAATCTGGTAACGACCACCATACATACCACTGTTTTTAATGGAAGCATAGATGGCTCGAACCTGTCCCTCGATCCTGTCCTTGCTGTCGAATGCAGTCAGATCAGAAATAGAGTTCGTTGGTATCGGGTTTAAGAATTCTTTTTTGGCGCAGGAGGTCAACTGTACCACCCCAGCTGCCAGAATTATATATAGAAGAGTCTTTTTCATTTTGTTCATTTAACAGTTAAGAATTAGAAACCGATGTTCAATCCAACAGTGATGGTACGCTGGTTGGCCACCGTATTCCTGTCGATACCGAAGTTGGAAGCTCCGTTACCGTTGGAAGAAACCTCAGGATCGGGACCAGGATACTTGGTCAGGATCAGCAGGTTGTTACCAGATACATAGAACCTGGCAGAGCTGATTTTAACCTTTTCCAACAGTGTTTTGGGCAGGTTATAACCCAGGGTCAGTGTACGCAGTTTTACGAAATCACCTTTGAATACGTTGATGTCCAGCGGGAAGGATGAACCATTAGAGATGTTATCACCAAAGATGGGTTTGGGAATATCGGTCTGATCTCCGGCTTTCTGCCACCTTCTTAATACAGCTGTTTCATTGTTCCAGAAACGCTGATCTCTCAAACCAGCCTGTGTACCATAATACAGGTAGCTGCCAAACTGGTAAGTCAGCAAAGCATTCAATTCAAAACCTTTGAAGCGCAATGTATTTTCAAAACCACCAAATACTTTGGGGTTGGTATTCTTATACACTACGGCATCAGCATTACTTACTGTGGGTGCTGTAGTACCATCCGCATACATGAAACGGGCCTGACCGGCAGGAGCGACGTGCTGGAAGTATACTTCACGTCCCAGTGAGTTGATGAAGATACGACGTCCAGTAGCCGGGTCAACACCTTTGGTTTGGGTTACAAACAGCATACCAATGGGATAACCAGGCTTGGTAATGCTGGGGTTCTCCAGACCACCGGTAGAAGATATGATCTGAGAAAGACCAGGAGCCAGTGAAGTCACTTCGTTCTTATTGGTCGCAATGTTGAATGAAGTAGTCCAGCTGAAATCCTTCTTCTGGATAGCATTGTAATTCAATGACAATTCAATACCCCTGTTGTACATGGTACCAATGTTCTGGGGAATGCTGGAAGGCAGACCGGCAGAAGGTGGCTGGGGTACAAACAGCAGAAGACCATCGGTATTACTGTTATAATAAGCAAATTCACCGGTCAGCTTATCATTCAGGATACCAAAGCTGAAACCGATATCTGTTTTCTTACTGGTTTCCCAGGTAAGATTGGGGTTACCTGCCTGGTTGTATACCACGGTACCGTTACCACCGTACAAACCAGATCCATAGGTAGAGAGTGACTGGAAGTTACCTACGCCACCAATATTACCTACTTTACCATAGCTGGCTCTCAGCTTGAAATTGCTGAAAATACGATCCAGTTTGGCTGCAGTCCAGAATTTTTCATTCATGATTTCCCAACCAGCCGATACACCCCAGAAAGTACCATACTTGCTGTTGGCACCCAGCTGTGATGCACCATCGCGACGGAGGTTACCACTGATATAGTATTTTTTGTCGTAGTTATATTGTAAACGACCAAATTCAGAATACAGGTAGTTCTCACCGATACTCAGACCCGCAGTGTTGGGAGTAGCCCAACCACCCTGGATATTGGTAAAGGCAGGGTCGGAAACCGTAATACGGTTCAAACCATAACCATTACCGGTAGAACGCTGCTGTTCCATACCAACCAATACATTCACAGAATGTTTCTCAGCAAATGTTTTGTCGAATTGAACAGTATTGGTCCAAACCCAGCGCTTGTTTTTAGAGAAAGCCGCTGTAACGGATCCATTGGAACCAAAACCTTCTCCGGAGATGGGACTGTAATACAGATCGTTATCTACCAGTATATAGTCAATACCATAAGTTGTCCGTGCAGTCAGCCAGCTAACGGGTTTAATCTGCGCGAATACATTACCTACAATATGCTCGGCATAGCTGTCATTCCTGTTCTGATCGAGCTGGATAACAGGGTTATTGAAACCAACCTGACCCTGTTTGTTATTCATAACACCGATCAGGGCACCGGAATAGTTATAGGTACCATCATTGTTGTAAGGAGAAATATTGGGCGCAGTAACCAGTACCACACGACCCAGGCCCGCAGTTGCAAAGGCGTCACCCAGTGAACCGGAGCTAACAGCCGCGAGGTTTTTTTCACTGGAGTACTGGATCTTACCACCCATGTTAATAGCCTTACCAATTTTATGATCAATATTCATCAACAAAGACATCCGCTTGAAGTCATTACGGCGGATAATACCCTGCTGCTCGGTATAACCAGCAGAGAAATAATAACTGGTATTCTCATTAGCGCCAGAAACACTTAAGGAGTTGCTGTGCGACATCCCGGTGCGATATACATAATCATACCAACGGGTATTGATGGGATTACCATCGGGACCATTGGTCAGCGCAAACGCATTGGTAGCAGCATTATAAGTACCGGCATTACGCAATGCTTCGTTTTTGTAATCGGTATATTGGAAAGCATCCATTAATTCGGGCAGACGCTGTACCTGGCTCCAGCCAACCCAGCTGTCTAAAGTTACTTTAGAACGACCCGCTTTACCCTTTTTGGTAGTAATGAACAGTACGCCATTGGCAGCACGGCTACCATAGATGGCCGTTGCAGCTGCATCCTTCGCAATATCAACACTCTCAATATCATTGGGGTTGATACTGGCCAGTACGTTACCAGCAGCAGAAGTAGAACTGAAGTCCCCAGTAAATGTGGGCACACCATCCACTACAATCAACGGATAAGAAGATAATGAAATTGAGTTGGTACCACGGATACGCAACACAGGAGGTGCATTCAATACACCACTGGGAATGGTAACCTGTACACCGGCAGCGCGGCCACCCAGTGCCTGATCAAAACTCTGAACAGGTTTGTTGGAAAGCGCTTCACCTTTTACATTAGAAATACTACCGGTGATTTCTTTTTTCTTCTGCGTACCATAACCCACTACCACTACTTCAGACAAAGATTTGTCTTCAGCAGTAAGGCTAACAGTAACAGATGATTTTCCGGTAATGGCTACATCCGAAGGATTGTAACCTACGTAAGTGAAGCGGAGTGATTTTACGGTTGCCGCAACCTGAATGGTAAAATTACCAGCATTGTCGGTCAGGGTTCTTCTGTCGGAACCCGCAGAAACCGTAACTCCTGACAGGGCTGCCCCTTTCTCGTCAGTAACCTTACCCGTTACGGTTCGGTTCGTTTGTGCCTGCAGCTGTACCACAAATAGTACAAGCATGGCAACAAGAGCCATCATTTTTCTCATGCAAATAGTTTTTAGGTTTATAGAAGTAATAAATTTAGACAGCAGATAAATGCAAAACGCTGTTTACCTGTGAAAAAACGATGTTGACCGATTTTTTTCTTTTTTTAACAATCCTAAATAGCTAATAAACTACTAAATACGTATTATTAATTTTTAAAAATTATAGACATAAAAAAATCCCCCGGATGCATTTCCGGGGGATTTTTTTCTATTTCGGTCTTTTTTTCTGCTGAAAATGAAGGATTAAAACGGGTAGGAGGATAAGATTGGTTAGTGTACCAACCACCAGCGTTAGGGAAGTAAGCCATCCCAGTGCCTTGGTACCGCCAAAATCACTGAAACAGAAAATCACAAATCCGGCAATCAATACCAATGAAGTATATATAATACTGATACCGGTATGCCGGATGGTCTGTACCAGTGTTTGCGACACCTGCTGATTATAATGCGGGAGCTCCTGTTTATAGTTGATGAGAAAACGTATGGTTACATCTATGGCAATCCCCAGTGCAATACTGAATACCAATACCGTAGAAGGCTTTAAAGCAATACCCACCCAACCCATAACACCGGCCGTAATAACCAGGGGTACCAGATTCGGGATAAGCGAACAGACAAGAATGCGTACGGACCGGAACAGGTATAACATACAGAGTGTGATCAGCAGGAAAGCCCAGAAAATGCTTTCTTTCAACCCCCTGATGATAAAGCTGGAACCTTCCAGAAAAGTGATGCTGCTACCTGTAAATGTCAGGTGGTAATTCGCCGTATCAAAAATCTGTGCCGCTTTCTGTTCAAAATCATGAATCAATTGTGGCAGGCGAACACTGCCTACGTCTTTCATATTCACGGTAATACGCGCCATCTGTTTGGTGCTATCCATGAAACTATTGATGAGTTTGCTTACACCCGACGAAGTCCCCTGCCCCCCCTTCTGCCGCAAATAAGGGCCCATGAATGCCAGATCGCCTTCATAGGGAATTGCATAACTCAGGGTATCACCATCATAATAAGCCTGTTTGGCAAATTTTAATCCTTCAGCAAAAGAAAGGGGGCGTGCGGTTTCCGGACTGGCATCTATATACGCCGATAGTTCATCGATTCTTGAAATGGCAGCCGTGGAACGCAACAATCCATTTTTCTTTTTGGTATCAACCAATATCTCCAGTGGCATAACGCCTCCGAAATTGTTTTCAAACCATTTGAGATCCGTATAGATTTTATCTTTTTTGGGCAGGTCGTCTACAATGAATGCTTCACTGCGCAAGCGAAAAATTCCCATGACGGCCAGAACAGTCAGCACCGCCGTTACACCATATACCCAGCGGGCATGATGGAATGTCCATCTTTCAATCTTCACCAGTACTTTCTCCAGGAAAGGATTGTCGAGGTAGCGCGTATGCCTGTTCTTGGGAGCTGGGAGAAAACTCAGTACCGCCGGAATAAAAATGAGCGAGATCAGGAACAGTGCCATGATATTGATACCGGCTACTGCACCAAATTCCTGCAACAGGGCACTATGTGTGAGTGCAAATACTGCAAACCCTATGGCAGCAGCTATATTGCAAAACAGGGTAACAATACCCATCCGGCCTACCATGGTTACAATGGCTTTTTCTTTGTCGCCCGTATCCCGGTAGGCAGTATGATACTTGTTGAGGAAGTAGATACAATTGGGTACTCCAATGACCACAATCAGTGGCGGGATCAATGCAGTAAGTAAAGTAATTTTATAGCCCAGCAGCACAATGGTTCCAAGGCTCCAGACCACGCCCGCTCCTACCACTACCAGGCTCATGACCATAGCACTGATGGAACGGAAAAAAAGCAATAAGGTAATGGCTGATAATACCAGAGAGCCAACCAGGAACCAGTTCATTTCATCCTTGATCCTGTTGCCAATGGTGGTACGTATAAAAGGTAATCCGCTGGTATGTACTGTATCGCCGGTTTGTTTTTCAAATCGACTTACCTGCTGCATGATATCGCCAATCAGACGGGTGCGGCTCTTGCTATTAATGGTATCACCATTTACGCTCACACCCATTAAATACGCGTTGTTACCCGGACTATATACCAGTGTGCGGTAAAAGGGCAATCTTTCAAACAGGGTTCTGGCGCTGTCGAGTTGTGCCTGGCTTTCGTAAGGGGCATGAAAGATTTTTACCGGCTTTAGTTGCTGACTATCGGCATCATTCACCAGGTTTACCAGGTCGGGTATGCCCAATACCCCGGTAACACCAATTACTTTTTTCAGCGAATCCTGTAAAGCCGCTACGGCATTGAAATAACGGGGCGTAAAAAACCGATCGTTGTCAAAACCAATAACCATGGTATTGCCATCGCCGCCAAAACGTTTGAGGAACATCTGGTAATCCTGGTATTTGGGATTATCAGTGGGAATAGCCCGGGTAAACTCATAACTGAGCTTTACCTCTTTGGCATAATAGCCCATTGCCAGGGTAGCTGCCAGTAATATGGTTAATAAAACAATCCGGTTTCTAAGGATAAATTGACCAAGCCTGTACCACATGAGTGCAAATAGTATTTTTCTTAATACATAAAGACTGGAAGTATCAACAAATTTCTTGTAACCAATCCACTACAAAGAAAAGGATAAACATCGACATAGGGAATCCTTCCTCCCTCGGTAATTAAGCCGTACTTTGTATTATATCCTAATGAGGCCTATTGCTTTAGTCTTCTCTACCTGAAGATTNCAGTATTCCCCCCGCATCCTGCCTGGTACTCCTGCATTGCAGGCTGTATCATCCACTATTACCGGTATCACATCTCATGGTCTGGACGCTGCCAGCACAATAGCCAGTAGCTATTTGGCCGACCCGATCAGCGGTCCTTCGGGCGGTTGCCGCGGGAGCAGTATTACACTAACACATACCATCAGTGGTGGTATCTGGAGCAGCAGCAATACCAGTGTGGCTTCTGTAAATGCATTTACCGGTGTAGTAAACCTGGTCGGTAACGGTACAGCTACCATCTACTATATTGGACTGGATGGCTTTTTCCCTTTTATTGTTTCCAAATCCATTACGGTCGCAAGTGTTACTATGAAGGCCGATGTAATTGAATGTAACAATGGCGTGATCAGCTTTAATGCAACAGATACTTATTATGGCGTAACATACAGTAATACTGGCAGCGGCAACAGCTACCTGTGGAATATCAACAGTTCAGGCTCTTATACTTTTCAGGGTTCATCCAACGCAACATCGCAATACCCCCGGATGCAGCTTACCAACGGTTTTGTTTATACCGTAAGTGTACAGTATACAACGGGTGGAGTAACCTGTACTGATGCCCAGGTAGTATATAAGAGTGTTACGGCCAGTTCTACCATCCTTAATTCCCATGATACAACAGTTTGTTATAACACAAATTCCGTAAACTTATCCGGATCGGTTTCTCCCGTTACCAATAGCTACAGCTGGTCAACAAGCGGAACGGGTAGTTTTTCCAGTACCAATGCTTTAAATACGATTTATACACCCAGTATCGCCGATAAAAACAAGGGATTTATCAAAATATATTTTTCCGGTTCTTCCAGTTACAATTCAAATGGTAACTGCGGATCGAGTAACACCAAAGACTCCATTACCCTTCGTTTCTATACCAACAATATTGGTACAGATACCAGCAGAACCATTTGTTCTGGACAAGCTTTGCAATACAATCCTTTCTCTGCACAAAGCGGCAGCACTTTTACCTGGTCCTCTTCTGTGATCAGCGGTTCCGCTACTGGTAATTCAGCCAACGGAACCGGCAACATCAATGATCTGCTCATCAATAGTTCTGCCTCATCACCAGCAGTTGTTCGTTATACCATTACACCTGCCTATGCCGGCTGTACCGGTACACCATTTACGCTTACCGCCACTGTTCAACCCAACCCAACACTCAGTATCACCAATAACAGTACAGCCGTTTGTAACAGTACTGCAGTTAATATTCAGTTATCGAGTTCCATATCCGGCTCTTTATATAGTTGGACGTCCAGCGTCATCAGCGGAACAGCTTCCGGGAATACCAATAGGGCTGTTCCCGCCAGCGGAAGCAGCATTACTGATGTGTTACTGAATAGCAGCACGAATAATGCAACCGTTCGTTATGTGATCAAGACCAGTTCACCTGCCGGTTGTACCGGCACCGATTCCACCACGGTATTGGTTCGCCCTCTGCCCAGCGTTGCCAATGCAGGCCCTGATCAGACTTTATGTAACATCAGTAGTTTAACATTATCCGGCAATACACCTGCTGTTGGAACCGGTTCCTGGGCCCAGGTTTCAGGTCCCTCCACAATTGGTTTTGCCAATGCCGCCAACCCCACGACCAGTGCAAGCGGATTCACACCCGGTACTTATGTGTTTACCTGGACCATCAGTAATGCACCTTGCAGCAATTCTGTGGATACGGTAGTGATTGTGGTAAGTCCACAAACAGTTTCCGGAACCCTTTCTACAGATGCCACTGTCTGCTCTGGCTCCAACAGCGGTACGCTGACACTGTCTGGTTATACAGGCGCTGTGATCCGCTGGGAATTTTCAACCGATAATGGCGGGAACTGGAGCAATATAGCTTCTAATGCCAATAGCTATGGGTACAGTAATCTTACTACTACCACCCAATACCGCGCGCTGGTACAAAGCAGTCCGTGTAGCAATATGTATTCCAATACGGTTACCATTACAGTGAATACACCCACTGTTCCCGGCACTGCCACTGGTGTTGCTACCGTTTGTTCGGGTAGCAATACCGGCAATATCACACTCAGCGGTTTTACCGGATCTGTTATCCGTTGGGAATCTTCAACAGATGGTATCAGCTGGCCAACCAGTTATCCCGTGAATACCGGTACTTATACTTATTCCAATCTTACAGCAACAACTTATTTCCGTGCAGTTGTACAAAACGGTGTTTGCGCAAATGCAGTCAGCAATGCAGTATTAATTACGGTAAACCCTGTTACCATCCCAGGCAGTTTGGGAAATGATGCTACGGTATGTGCCAACGTAAACAGCGGTAGTTTAAACTTATCGGGTAACAATGGTACAATTACCGGATGGGAATATTCCATCAACAATGGCGGCAGTTGGAACAGCATTACAAATACAAGCAGTACATATAACTACAACAATCTCGCCGCAACTACCATATTCAGGGTAGCAGTACAAAGCGGTGTTTGTAACCCTGCTTACAGCAATTATGCAACCATTACGGTTGTTCCGCCCGTATCGTTGCCCAATGCAGGTACAGATACAGCTGTTTGTAACCTTGCAGCAGCCCCACTACATGCCAGCCTTCCGGCTTCCGGATCAGGGCTATGGTCTTTCATCAGCGGACCTTCTGCAGTGAGCTTCAGCAATACCGCCGATCCAAATGCGATTGTGAATAGTCTGACTACCGGAACTTATCAGTTCGAATGGACTTTATCGAATGGTGTTTGTACAAATTTGAAAGACACTGTGCAGCTGATTGTATATCCTGCCACTGTACCCGGTGTGGTATCTGCCGGCTCAACCGTTTGTGCCGGTACCAATTCCGCAACACTCACCCTCAGTGCTTACACCGGTAATATCACCGGATGGCAGTTCAGTACCGACAATGGCACCACCTGGAACAATATTGCCAATACTACCAATACCATCACCGTAAACAACCTTACTACCACTACCCAATACAGGGCCAGTGTACAAAGCGGTGTCTGCAATACACTCTATTCCACCATTAGTACCATTACTGTACTGCAGCCCGTAACAACAGCCAATGCAGGCCCGGATATGCAACTCTGCGCCGTGGCTTCTACCCCTTTGCAGGGTAATACCCCAACTTCAGGTACCGGTACATGGGCCGCTTTACCCGGTAATCCTTCAACAGTAACTTTTAGCAACCCCAATAATCCTACCACTACCGTTAACGGTCTCGTTCCCGGTACCTATCAGTTTGAGTGGACCATCTCCAATGGTGTTTGTACCGACTCAAAAGATATTGTGGTTGTCACCATCGATCCGATGACAGTACCCGGAACCCTCGCTGCCGGACAAACAGTTTGTGCTACCGGCAATTCAGGCTCCATCTCATTAACAGGATACACCGGTAATATCAACAACTGGGAATGGTCTGACAACAATGGTACTTCATGGAATACCATCGCGAATAATACCGTCAACCATACTTTTAATAACCTCACTACTACCACCCTGTTCAGAGCCATTGTAAAAAGCGGTAGCTGTGCAGCACTGCCTTCCAATACCGTTACCATTACTGTTTTACCGCCACCCACAACAGCCAATGCAGGAACTGATTTCGCTGTTTGTAATGTTACAGCCACTGCTTTAAGTGCCAATACACCCACTTCGGGTACAGGTACCTGGACTGCCTTACCCGGTAATCCTTCAACAGTAACTTTTACCAATCCCAATAATCCTAATACCACCGTTAACGGTCTCGTTCCCGGTACCTATCAGTTCGAATGGACCATATCCAATGGCGCTTGTACCGACTCAAAAGATACTGTACAGCTGATTGTATATCCCGCCACTGTACCCGGTGTGGTATCTGCCGGCTCAACCGTTTGTGCCGGTACCAATTCCGCAACACTCACCCTCAGTGCTTACACCGGTAATATCACCGGATGGCAGTTCAGTACCGACAATGGCACCACCTGGAACAATATTGCCAATACTACCAATACCATCACCGTAAACAACCTTACTACCACTACCCAATACAGGGCCAGTGTACAAAGCGGTGTCTGCAATACACTCTATTCCACCATTAGTACCATTACTGTACTGCAGCCCGTAACAACAGCCAATGCAGGCCCGGATATGCAACTCTGCGCCGTGGCTTCTACCCCTTTGCAGGGTAATACCCCAACTTCAGGTACCGGTACATGGGCCGCTTTACCCGGTAATCCTTCAACAGTAACTTTTAGCAACCCCAATAATCCTACCACTACCGTTAACGGTCTCGTTCCCGGTACCTATCAGTTTGAGTGGACCATCTCCAATGGTGTTTGTACCGACTCAAAAGATATTGTGGTTGTCACCATCGATCCGATGACAGTACCCGGAACCCTCGCTGCCGGACAAACAGTTTGTGCTACCGGCAATTCAGGCTCCATCTCATTAACAGGATACACCGGTAATATCAACAACTGGGAATGGTCTGACAACAATGGTACTTCATGGAATACCATCGCGAATAATACCGTCAACCATACTTTTAATAACCTCACTACTACCACCCTGTTCAGAGCCATTGTAAAAAGCGGTAGCTGTGCAGCACTGCCTTCCAATACCGTTACCATTACTGTTTTACCGCCACCCACAACAGCCAATGCAGGAACTGATTTCGCTGTTTGTAATGTTACAGCCACTGCTTTAAGTGCCAATACACCCACTTCGGGTACAGGTACCTGGACTGCCTTACCCGGTAATCCTTCAACAGTAACTTTTACCAATCCCAATAATCCTAATACCACCGTTAACGGTCTCGTTCCCGGTACCTATCAGTTCGAATGGACCATATCCAATGGCGCTTGTACCGACTCAAAAGATACTGTGCAGGTTACCATTGTTCCTGCAACCACTGCCGGGATATTAGGCACTGATGCAACAGTATGTGCTACCGCCAATTCAGGTACACTAACATTAACCGGCAACAATGGTCAGATTGTACAATGGGAGCAATCGAGTGATTATGGCAGCAATTGGGTGCCTGTTGTAAATACAACGAATACTTTAAACTTTACCAATCTCAGCTCAACCACTCAATACCGCGTATCGGTTAAAAATGATATCTGCCCTGCACAGTACAGCAATATCAGTGTTATCAATGTTTTACCTGCTGTAACAATCGCCAATGCAGGTCCGGATACCACATTTATCAATGGTGTATCCAGCTATATGCTGCAGGGAAATGTTCCCATCAATGGTACCGGAACCTGGTCTGTGGTACCTGGTGCCAATACAACACTGGTTTTCTCCAACTATGGAGATCCTCATGCGGTTATTACAGGTCTGGATTATATACATGGGACACCGCCCACAGATGGCTATTATCATCTGGTTTGGACTATTTCCAACGGTGTTTGTGGTGTATCCCGCGATACCATGCAGATCACTGTTCAGCCACCTACCAATCCGGGGGTTGTAGGTCCGGATGCAATTGTATGTACCGGAAATAACGATGGATCGGTACAGTTGTCAGATTATCTGGGAACTATTTTACAATGGGAGTATTCGATAAACGGGGGTGCTAATTGGATCATTATTCCCCGAACCGTTGGTGCGAACCAGGATACTTTACAATATCATAATCTTACCACAACTACTTTATTCCGTGCCCTGGTCAAAAATGGTGTGGGTGAAGAACTCTATTCAGGTGTAGCTGCTACTGTTACTGTTTTACAGGAAGTAACACCTTCCAATGCAGGTCCTGATCAAACACTTTGTTTCCGTACCTCTACCAGCCTGGCTGCTAATATGCCAACTTCCGGTATTGGTACCTGGACTGCCCTACCCGGGTCCCCCTCTATTCCCAACATCGTTAATCCCGCCGACCCCAATACCATTGTCTCCGGTTTAACCGTGGGCACTTACCAGTTTGTGTGGACTATATCCAACGGACTCTGTTCCGATTCACAGGATACAGTAACCATTATTGTGGTTCCACAAACTGTTGCCGGTACATTAATCAGTCCCAATACGGTATGCGCTACCGGCAATACAGGCACCCTTAGTTTCTCCGGCCACACCGGCAGTATACTGGGAACTGAATATTCAACCGATAATGGCAGCAGTTGGACTATGATACCAGGGTCCGCAGGAATGACTGCCATCACTTATAACAACCTAACTACTACCACGCAGTACAGAACAACCGTTCAAAACTTCGTTTGTCCTGCCCTGCCTTCCAATATCGTT